>JABSSQ010000160.1 GCA_013213905.1 Verrucomicrobiales bacterium
CTTCTCTGCAGCGGTGGCTGCAGTCTTCCTTATTTCACCTGTTTCCGCCGCTGAGGTGGAGTCACCCTATGCCAAGGACAAAGGCGGTACCGAAGCACAGTTTGTCAGGGTGGCCCTGGCCGGCGAAAAGCGCACGCTGACCTTGGCCGAAGTCGAAGTCTTCAGCAATGGCAAGAACATCGCGCCTGAAGGTAAGGCCTCTCAGATCAGTACGGGTAGCGGCGGAGAGGCGAGCCGTGCCATCGACGGAAACAAGAGCCCCGCTTACGATGATAAGGGGCAGACTCACACTGCTCAAAACATCAAAAATCCCTGGTGGGAGCTGGATTTGGGAGAGGAAAAACCAATTGGTTCGGTCAGCATCTGGAACCGGGGAGATGGTAGCCTTGGACAGCGACTCGACGGTTTCACGCTTCAGTTGCTTGACTCCAAGCGTCGCGTGCTTTTTGAGAAACTGACGATCGGAGCCCCGAAGTCCTCATTCCACATTCAGACGGTCGCCAAGGGCAAGAGCACTTATCTGGAGGCCAGCGGAAAGGCTTCCACAGGGACGGATTGGAAGAAGGGAGACAAACCGACCTATCAGGAACTCAGTTCTCGTCCACCCGTAGAGGTTCCGGCGGATCACAAGGATCCTAAGCCGTTCGCCTTTCAGAAGGGAGACACCTTCGCCCTGATTGGTAACGCCCTGGGAGAACGCTTCCAGCATGAAGGCCACTTCGAAACCGCGCTGCAACACCGCCTTCCTAACCTGGAACTGGTGGTTCGCAATATGTCTGTGGCCGGTGACCGTGTCGGCAGTTTCCCTCGCTCCAAGAACTTCTCTCCGATTGATGCCTACCTCCAGCATGTCGGCGCTGATGTGATTGGGTGTTTCTTCGGCTACAACGAGTCCTTCGACGAAACTCCGGAAGAATTCACCCAGCAGTACGTCGAGTTTGTGCAGCAACTCCGCAGCTACCAGCCGAATGGCGAAAGCTTGCCTCGCATCGTGCTGTTCAGCCCCATCGCTCACGAGAATCTCAAGAATCCAAACCTGCCCAACGGCAAGCAGAACAACAAGCGCCTCGCCACCTACACGGAGGCGATTCGTGCCGCGGCGAAGAAGTCCGGCGTGGCCTTTGTCGATCTCTTCAACACCAGCCAGGAACTCTACGCTTCGAATGACGAGCCTCTCACCATCAATGGGATTCACCTTAATGATCTCGGGCAGAAGCTGGTTTCCGGAGTCGTTGCCGACGCGCTTGCCGGAGTGGGTAGCCCTGTCGAAGCCGCTTCCTACGAGACGATTCGCGATGCGGTGAAGGATAAGAACTGGAACTGGTTCAACCGCTACCGTGCGGTCGACGGCAATGACATCTGGGGCTCACGTGCCGGACTGAAGTTTGTCGACGGCCAGACCAATGCCGACGTGCTTCAGCACGAGCTGGCCATGCTCGATGTGATGAGCGCCAACCGCGACGCGGCTATCTGGGCCGCAGCCCAGGGCAAGGAGCACACCGTGAGTGACGGCAACGTTCCTCCAGCAGTTCCGGTGGTCTCCAATGTGGGCGGTGGCTCACAGAGCTCCAACGCGACCAAGGAAGGTTCGCTCGACTATCTCAGTGGTGAAGACGGTATTGCCAAGATGACCCTTCCTGAGGGTTACGAGGTCAACCTTTTCGCTGACGAAGCGATGTTCCCGGAAATGGTGAATCCCGTGCAGATGCAGGTGGATACCAAGGGCCGCCTCTGGGCCGCGGTTTGGCCGACCTATCCGAAGTGGGAACCGCTCCAGGAAATGAAGGATGCCCTAGTCATCCTCGAAGACACCGATGGCGATGGCGTGGCCGACAATTGCAAAGAGTTCGCCCGCGTCCACAACCCGCTCGGATTTGAGTTCTGGAACGGCGGGGTGCTCGTCACTTCCCAGCCGGACTTGATCTTTCTCAAGGACACCGATGGGGACGACGTGGCCGACTACCGCGAGGTCATCCTGAATGGTTTCGGATCCTCCGACACCCACCACACCGCCAATAACCTGATCTACGGTCCTGACGGCCACCTCTACTGGCAGAGCGGTGTGTTCCTTCAGCACAATCACGAGCATCCGTGGGGCGCGTCACTGAAGACGGGTAACTCCGCCATGTTCCGCTGGGATCCCCGACGCTTTACGATCGCACTGCACGCCAACAACAGCCCGAACCCTCACGGCATCGCTTTCGATGAGTGGGGCTATCATTACGCCAACGACGGAACAGGAGGTCGCAGCTACCAGGTGCGTCCCGATGGCGAGGGATTCAAAATGCACATGCTGTTGACCAAGGAAGTGCGTCCCGTGGCGGCGGATGCGATTGTTTCATCCTCTCACTTCCCGGATGACATCCAGCAGAATTTCCTCGTCGCTAACACGATTGGTTTCCTGGGGCTGAAGAACTATAAGCTCCACCGTGACGGGTACACCCGCACGGAAGTGCAGCAGACGAAGGACAAGAAGACCGGCAAGACGACTAAGAAAGAAGTGACGGTGGAACACGCCGTGGGCGAAGTCTGGGGCACTCCGGAAGAGCCGCTCCTGGTCTCTACGGATGGAAACTTCCGTCCCACCGATGCGGTGTTCGGCGAAGATGGTGCTCTTTATGTGTCCGACTGGTGCAACGTGATCATCGGTCACATGCAGCACAATATTCGCGATCCCAATCGCGACAAGCTGCATGGTCGCATCTACCGCATCTCTTATCCGTCCCGTCCGCTCCAGGAGCCGGTCTCGATTGACGGAGAGTCCGAGGCAGCGCTGATGAAGAACCTCGAGCACCCGGTCGATGGTGTGCGTCACCGCACCCGTGTTGAGCTTTCCGAGCGCGACACCAAGAAGGTCATCGCCGCGGCCGAGGAGTGGGTCGCGACTCTGGATCCGAAGAATCCGGATCATGCCCGACACCTGCTCGAAGCTCTCTGGGTTCACCAGCAGCACAATGACAGGAATCGTGAGCTGCTCGATACCGTGCTCGACTCACCCGTGGAACACGCCCGCATTGCGGCTGCCACCGTGAAGCATCACTGGGATGTGGCCGATCCGGCGCTCGGCGCTCAAGAAATCGAAGAGCAGAAGGAGATGGAGGTTGAAGCCGGCGGCCTCATTTCCAACGAAGGCGGCGTCAGCAAATGGCGAGTGAACACGCTCGTGGAACAGCTGCGCTACGATGTGAAGGAAATGACGGTCAAGGCCGGCCAGAAGATGCACATCGAATTCAACAACCCGGATGCGTTGCCGCACAACCTGGTCATCACCAAGCCGGGGACGGCGACTGAGGTGGCCAATGCTGCCATCGCCATGGGTGCCGACGGTTTTGCCGCTCAGTTCATTCCAGAGTCATCCGATATCATCGCTCACACCGATATGATCGACGGCCAGACCTCGACTGAGCTTGAGTTTGACGTGCCTAGCGAGCCGGGCGAATACGAGTTTGTCTGCACCTTCCCGGGACACGCATTGATCATGCGTGGTATTTTGACGGTCACGGAGTGATCGCTATCCGAGCGGCATCCGAGCGGCATCCGAGCGGCATCCGAGCCGCTCGGGTCGGCATCCGTTGGTGAATGTCATTTAGCGCAAAAGCGGTCGTGACGACCTCGTGGAAATCTGTCTAGGATTCGCCATGAAAGTTGCGGTTACTGGTGTTTCTCTTCTCCTGTTGAGTTCCTCTCTCTTTGCTCAAAAGGGGAGCTATCCTCCGGCCATCGAAGGGGCCGAGGAGATGGTATACAAGAATGCGAGCGATACCGATTTGAAGTTGTGGATGTTCAAACCGGAAGGCTGGCAACCCGGAGATAATCGTCCTGCGATTGTATTTTTCTTCGGTGGTGGGTGGAGTGCCGGATCGCCGACCCAGTTCGTTCCGCAATCCGAGTATCTTGCGAAGCGCGGCATGATCGCTTTCGTTGCAGACTATCGGGTAAAATCGAGGCAGGGAGTCCAAGCGAAAGACTGTGTCGAGGATGCTCGTGACGCCATTGCTTACGTGCGAACGAATGCGTCAGAACTCGGAGTGGATCCTAATCGTATCGCTTCCGGTGGTGGGAGTGCGGGAGGCCACCTCGCTGCCTGTGTTGGAGTTTTGAAGGTCGATGCCGGCTCAAAGGCGAATGCAATGGCTTTGTTTAACCCGGCTGTGATTCTGGCCCCCGTCGAAGGGATGCAGTGGGACGGAGAGGACCGGGCGGCCGGCTTGAAGGACCGGATGGGGGTCGACCCGGTGGAGCTGTCACCCTATCATCACATTACCGAACGAGCGCCGGCGTGTGTGATTTTTCACGGCACTGCGGACCCGGTCGTGCCCTACAAGAGCGTCGAGCTATTCGCCGATAAGATGGCGGAGAAGGGAGTCGACTGCACCCTGCACGGCTACGAAGGGGAGGGGCACGGTTTTTTCAATGCCAGCCGGAAGGGATCGGAGGGGAAAGAACCAGCCTTTCAAAAGACTTTGAAGCAGTTGGATGCGTTCTTCGTCGAACTCGGCTGGCTCGAATAATCGGAGTTCAATTCTCCGGTCAGGCGATCCTACTGACTGGTCAGAAGTGCGGAACCAAAGTTTCTGCTGAATCGCTGACACCAGATCGAAATGACTCCGTAGTCTGAGAGATCAAGGTCAGATTCGAGAGTGTAGCTTTGGTTGCCGATATTGCCTTTGAGTTTGCCGAGGCGAATGAACGCTTCGTTCGCGACCGTGCTTTTGACGGTTTTATTATCGGTCGAGTCAGTTTTTACGGCGTAGACATAAAGATCGGGCCCGTTCGAGACTTCGAAGTCCGTCAAAGTAATGCTTCTTGCCCCGTTGACTTCGGTGAGAAAAACATTTCCTGCGATCGAATAGGTGCTGTCGCCCTGCCGGAAGGACCCGCGTCCAAGAAGTTTGGGGTTCTCCCGCTTCGAGATCGATTCAGATAACTCATCGTTCGATTCAGAAATCAGAATGGAGACCTCTTCGGGAATCTCTTCGCTGACTTCCCGGTCAAAAAGCAGTGCCTGGATACCGAAAAACCCAAAGGCCAGCCAGATCAGGAAGCCCGCGCCGCCTGTGATAATGATTAGTTTCAGTGTTCGATTCATCGCATGCCAAATTATTCAGGGAACTTTCCCTAAGGGACGGGGGCCCCCCTTAAGGGACGTCGTTGAGATGGAGTGGCTTACAAATAGTTGATTCGATGAGAGAAGGGCGCCCGTCGAGACGGATACCAAGGCGCCATAGTGTAGGGCATTGCCTTGCAGGCTCATTGAGCTGGTTGATTCGCAGGCAACAGAGATCACGCACTATCAACCATTATCAGGAGAAATGCAGCAATCCAACCCGGCGCCATCGAGAACCGTCCAGCCACCCGCCTGCAAAACGGGACTAACCGATCAACAGGACTTTAGACAAGGGGAGGGGGCAAACTTGAATCGCGTTCTCCCGGGATGGCCAGTCGGAACCGCGCCACTGCGCCACCACTCAGGCAACCGAAAATTGCAAATGGGATTATTATCCTGCCGATTTGCCGGTAGCCATGTCGGATTTTGGAGCGTAAATTCTAAAGGTGAATCAAGACCCTCCTTCCAAGTGCCCGTTTTCGGGTAGCCAGTCGAATACCCCAGCACCATTAGAGGGGTTTGATCGGCGGTGGGACCTCTCAGAGCATGCAGATCTTCTTTACCCGACCTTGGGGCCACAGTCCGACAGCCTCGAGGTTTGCGCAAAAGCCGCTTGGAGGAATGCCGTGCGCTGTATCGGGAGGCGTTTGTGGAAGGGATTACGGGTAATTGACGCTCGCACGCTCAACGAACCTGACGAGATCTTCGACGCTCTTCTTACCCACCTCAGAGAAGCCACTAACGATGGCAGGATAGTCCCGGTAATGTCGGTTTTCCGAGAGTGGCTTCCCGATGAAGAGGAAATACGGATATGGAACCATCAGTTGATTCGTTATGCCGGATATCAGAAGTCCGGCGGGAGTGTTCTGGGGGACCCACTGAACGTTGAGCTGACAAACCTTGCTATTTCTCTGGGTTGGAGCCCTCCAATCGAGCCCGGGCCATTTGATCTTTTGCCGATCATCATACAGGTGGGGGACAGCCTGAACTACTACGAACTATCGAGGTCCCATGTTCGGGAAGTTTTGATTCGACACCCGAAACACTCCTTTATCGAGGATATGAACCTGCGCTGGTATGCCGTGCCCGTGGTCTCCGACATGATCTTCGCGACCGGCTCCGCTCTCCATCCCTGCGCGCCATTCAGTGGCCATTACCTCGGAACAGAAATCGGGGCACGCAACCTGGCCGATTCAAACCGGTATGATAAGCTTCCCGAAATCGCAACCCGACTTGGTCTGGATACTTCGATTCAGCGAAATCTCTGGAAAGATCACGCTCTCGTCATATTAAACGAAGCAATCCTTTGGTCCTTCGATCAAGAGGGAGTCCGAATTTCTGACCATCACAGTGCGTCTGATGATTTTCTGAAATTCTGCGAGCAGGAGAACAAAGAGGGGCGTGATGTCAGTGCTGAATGGAGTTGGATTGTCCCACCCATCTCAGGATCAGCGACATCAGTTTTTCACAGGCACTATCTTAAAAACCCGGTTTACCCGAATTTTCTGCTTCAGAAAGCGGCCTGGGAGACAAGAAATGGCAAGCGATTACTCGCCGCGGACCGAGGCGAACAGGGATCGAATCAATCGGTCCTTGAAGCTTAAGATCCGGCTGTAGTCCGTGGCTCTACGAGCGCGGAGCGGTGATGGGACCGACCAGACACTTTGACCCGCTGGCGCACGAGGTTGTCGCGCACCTTGATGCGTTGCAGAGCAAGTTGGGCTTGTTTGGAGCCGTGCTTGACCGGTTGGAGTCACGAGACATCAGTCTGGGCCAACTCAGCGAGCATGCGGGCATCAAGTTAATCGCTCTTGCGCTCGTTCTGGTAGATGGCTCGCAGCTCGCGAAATTTGGCGACGAATCAATCGCAACGCAGATCAATAAGGAGTCGGCAATCCAGCCTGGCGAGATGGACAGGAGCGCACGCGACGTGCTCCGAGGGAGTGACGCAGCCATCAAATCCAGGGGCTGTTGATGCCGACTTTGATATCAACTCGAACCCTGGGGATTCGGCAAGCTTCGTCAGGCTGTCACGTGTGTTGGTGATCTTGCGCCCTTCGATGGTGTTTCCTTCGCCGTCAATCACACACACGGTGAGGCGAAGTTCTCCTAGAGTAATTTCATTGACGCTGGCAGGAGAAGTGAGCTCGTTTTATCAGCAGCGAGTTTATCAGCAGCGTGAAGCGCGGGTCGCTGCCTTCTCATTCAGTTTTGTCGGCTTGTTTGTTAGGAGGAAAATCGCGCATTGCCGAGGTCACGTAGTTCGCCGCTGATGGAACCGCCGGGATCAGAATCACTAAGCAGATTGCGTGGACAACCGTAGTGCATGAATCTGACTTTGCATCCCTTAGAAACAATATGGGAATCTAGAAAGGCCAAATTAGAATGCCTGCAACCCAAGCCTTTATCGGTGTCGGGTTAATCATTTCAGATTCAAAAGGAGACAAAACAAAGGTTACCGCCAACTCATGGACGAAACAAGAAGGGGAAAAAGCTTACCGTGAGTATTCTCGGAGGCCATCCCATGGGGGCCTTATTCAGCGTTGAGGCGAATGTTCGAAACTGACTCACACCTGCCTGGCACCGCGCTCTGGTTCTCCTCGACATCTTGAAATGTCGTGGCAGCTCGCGAAATCGAGGCAGGCAGGTGTGTTGTCGTCAAGCTCTTCGCTTTGGTTCCCTTTTTATACGCCTACTGCCTCCCCTTATTGATGAACTCTTCGACCACGTCGGACATGTCGAAGGTTTTACCACCTTGAACTGGAGGATACTCGGCGAGAGACTTCAAGTGGTCTCCCATCAACTCACCCATGGGAGCCATCAGCCAAGATACCTTTTGCAGGAGATGTCCGTAGGAATCTTTATTGTCGTAGCTCTCGTAGGGATCCATGCGAATGTTGAACACAAGTGGAACGGTGCGGGGGATCACATTAGCATAGTAGTCTTCCTTGGTGGAGAAATGGAATTTCCAAGGACCCATGCGGACCGCAGTCAGCTTACTTTCATAATAGTGGAAGATGTGGGTTCGATTCGACTTGTCTGTTTCCCCCATCCAGTAGTCGAGGTTGTTGATTCCATCGATCATTTGCTTCTTCTCCTTCATGACGCGGTCAGCCACGTCATCAACTCCGGCCGCTGCAGCGAGTGTCGAGAATAAGTCCTGGTGACTTTGGATACCATTGAGCTTCGTGCCAGCGGGGATCTTGTTCGGCCAGCGGGCCATACAGGGAACCCTTACGCCGCCCTCATAGGTCGTCATCTTCTCGCCACGAAACGGTGTGGTGGCCCCGTGAGGCCAAGACGAATGTTCAGGTCCGTTGTCAGTGGAGTAAACAATGATCGTATTCTCATCAAGCCCCATGTCCTTGATAGCTTTGAGGACGACGCCGATATCGTGATCGTGCTGCATCATTCCAGCGCCGTGATAGTCGGCTTCACTGGTGATTTTTTCGACTTTTTGCAGCCACTCATTTTCAATTCGAGTGTAGAGGTGCATCCGGCTGGTATTGAACCAGACAAAGAAAGGCTGGTCGGCATCCTGCGCGCGCTTGATGAAATCAAGTGCCTTCGGTGTGACCTCCTCAGCATCGAAAGTTTTCATTCGCTCTTGAGTGAGCGGTCCGGTATCTTCGATCTTCTGCTTGCCAACTTTGCCGAAGCGAGGGTGCTCAGTGGGATCGTCCTCATCTGTAGCGTAGGAATGAATCACCCCGCGAGTTCCAAACTTTTTCTCGTATTCTTCAAGACTGCCCGAAAAATCTTCGGCGAAGTTCTGATAGTCCCGTTGTTCTGATTCTTCCTGAGTGTTCAGGTGATAGAGATTGCCAAAGAACTCGTCGAAGCCGTGAGCTGTTGGAAGGTGCTCGTTGCGGTCACCAAGATGGTTTTTACCGAAGTGTCCAGTTGCGTAGCCTTCTGCCTTAAGCACCTCGGCGAGACAGGGCGAGGCGGCTTTAAGGCCCAGCGGGTCTCCTGGCTGACCGACTGTCGTCATGCCTGAACGGATTGGGTATTGACCGGTAATGAAAGCGGCGCGTCCCGCCGTGCAGGAAGGCTGCGCGTAATGGTCGGTGAACATGACACCTTCGCTGGCGATACTGTCGATGTTCGGCGTCCCATATCCCATGACCCCGTGATTGTAACAGCCCAGATTGGACCAACCGATATCATCGCCCCAGATGACGAGGATGTTGGGCTTATCTGCCGCTGGTGCACTGACGATCAGTAAGGCGAGCGCACCTATGGCAGTTATGATGCAATTTATTGGTTTCATTTAATTCTTATTTTGTCTCAGTTATGATTGATTAACGGAGTTTCATGAATCGAAGATCGTGATTCGATCGGCGAATCCTAAGCTCCATGGTGGAATGGTAGACCAGATGGGAGACTAGAAAAGCTTTTTCAATCGCGAAGAGGATGATTGGGGGAGTCTCGGTCTGTGGTGCCCGGTTGTAACAGGCGAAGTGTTGTTTGCTATAACTAACTGGTCAACATAGTAAAATGAAAAGAGTAGAACTGAAAACTAATCGACACTGACCTGATCCCGCAGGCGAGATACGTCAAAACTAGAGTTCTACCGGGGCTATGTTTCGGTTAGGTATTAGGGTTGATGTTCGACCTGTGCTTGCGCTGCGAAATGGAGCGGAGGCCGTAGGCCGATGAGTAATGTCGCAGCTGGCCGCAAACTCGGAGGGCGTCTGGTAGCCCAACGAGCTGTGCGGTCGTTCGGTGTTATATTCGCAACGCCAAGATTCCAGGATTACCTGAGCTTCACGAAGCGGACCAAATATCTCACGGTTCAGCAGTTCGTCACGCAGCTTATCGTGAAAGCTCTCGATGTAGGCCTGCTCCCAGGGAGAGCCCGGCTTGATGTAGAGGATCTCGATTTCGAGGTCCTTGAGCCAGTCCTGCACGGCGTAAGC
>JABSSQ010000161.1 GCA_013213905.1 Verrucomicrobiales bacterium
AAGCACCCGCTGACGCAGGGCGACCCAGTCCTCGAAAGCTTCATGGTCGTGATCTATCCAGAGCGTTTTCAAAATCAGGACGACCGTTCTACCAAAAAAATGGCCGGCAGTCATAGACTACCGGCCACTAAAGACTAAATACTAAGAACTAAAAACTCCTTAGTGCGCGAGGCAGAACTCCTCGAAGCGGTCGAGACCCTTCTTGATGATATCAAGGCTCGTCGCGTAGCTGAGACGAACGGACTGGTCGTAACCGAAAGCCGCACCGGGAACCGCTGCCACGAGGTAACGGGACAGGAGCTTCTCGGTCAGGTTCATAGAATTCAGACCGATCTTGGTCGTGTCGACGAGGAAGTAGAAGGCGCCTTCCGGCTCAATCACCTCGATGTTGTTGATCTTCTGGAGGCGGCTCAGCATGTACTGACGACGCATGTCGTATTCCTCCACCATGTCCTCGATCATGTTCTGAGGTCCCTGGAGCGCGGCAAGCGCACCATACTGGGCGAACGTAGTCGGGTTGGAAGTGGTGTGGCTCTGGATGATGCTGATGGCCTTGGCGATCTCCGGAGGAGCTGCAGTGTAACCAAGACGCCAACCGGTCATGGCGTAAACCTTGGAGAGACCGTTGATGGTGATGGTGAGATTCTTGGCCGCCTCGCTGACAGAAGCCGTGCTGACGTGCTTCTTATCGTTGTAGATCAGCTTCTCGTAGATCTCGTCGGAAAGAATGATGATGTCCTCGGACTCAGCCACTTCGACGATGGCTTCGAGTTCTTCCTTGGAGTAAACCGAACCGGTCGGGTTGTTGGGGCTGTTGAGAATCAGCATGCGGGTGCGTCCGCTGATGGCGTCCTCGAATTCTTCGGGAGTCATCTTCCAGCCGTTCTCGCGCTTGGTCTCGACGATGTAAGGCTCAGCACCGGCAAGGCGAACCATCTCAGGGTAGCTGGTCCAGTAGGGTGCAGGAATGATCACTTCGTCCTCGGGATCACAGCAGGCGAGAATGGCGTTGTAGCAGGAGTGCTTAGCGCCACAGTTCACAGAAATCTGGCTGACGTCGTATTCCAGCCCGTTATCCAGGAGCAACTTCTCCTGGATAGCTTCTTTCAACTCGGGGATACCCGTGGCCGCAGTGTACTTGGTCTGACCTTCGTTGAGCGCCTCGATACAGGCATCCTTGATGTGCTGGGGGGTATCGAGGTCAGGTTCTCCAGCGCCAAAGCTGGCAATATCCTGGCCTTCGTCGCGCATCTTCTTGGCGGCAGCCGTGATTGCGAGGGTCTGGGACGGTGAAATCTCGGAGAATTTTTCGGCGATGAAACTCATGTCTGTGTGGATGCTGATAAGGTTGAGACCCAGCTTGCGCGGGCATCCAGACTGACTGAGTCGCCAGAAAATCCGGAGTGCGTCGCCTGAAACCGGGCCTTCTCGGTACAAATCTCCCGCATCGACGGGAATTTGGTGATATGGCTCAGCCGCAACTCCGTGAACAATGCGGACGTCTCCAGTACCCGATCTGGAGTTTCTTTCAAGCGAAATGCTCGATTGATGAAAAATTCCTGACGCTTTCCTGCTCAATCACGCGCCATTCAGGATTGCAGAACGACGGCGGGCGATTTACTTCTCATGACGTATGGCGGGAAAGTCGAACATATACGCCTTCTTCGGAAACGATGAGGCTCAGGTCAAAGAGGCCGCTCTGAGGCTGTCACAGAAGATCGCTCCCAAGGACGACGAGTTCGGTCTCGAGATCGTCAGTGGCGGCGCTGACAACTCGGATCACGCTGTCCAGATCGTCGGCCAGACCATCGAGGCCATCCAGACCCTCCCATTCTTCGGCGGTGAAAAGGTCGTCTGGCTGCAGGGCGCCAATTTCTTCAGCGACAACCAGACCGGAAAATCGGAAACCACGCTCGGCGCCGTCGAGAACCTGACCGAAGTTCTCTCGGCCGGACTGCCTCCGGAAGTCAGCGTGATCATCAGCGCGACCGACGTCGACAAACGCCGCTCTTTTTACAAGAAGGTCACCAAGCTGGCCGATGTGAAAACGTTCGAGAAAGTCGACGTCTCCAAGGCCGGCTGGGAAACCGCCGTGATGGGGCAGGTTTCCAGCAAAGCCGACGGGCTCGGACTCAGCTTTGAAGGACAAGCCCTGGAACGTTTCGTTCTGATGGTGGGCGCCGAAACGCGTGTGCTCGACAGCGAGCTTCAGAAGCTCTCCCTTTTCGTCGGCGATCGTCCGGCCACGGAAAAAGACATTTCCGAAATCGTCGCGGCAAGCCACACCGGCGTGATCTTCGAAATCGGCGATGCCATCGCCAAAAAGGATCTTCCAAAAACGCTCAGCCTGATCGACAAGCAACTCCGCCGCGGAGAGAGCCCTGTCGGCATTCTGCTGGCGGCCATCGTGCCCCGTGTCCGCAGCCTCCTCCATGCCCGCGATCTCATCGAGCGCCACGGCATTCGCGCCGGACGCAACTACCAGGGTTTCCAACGCGAAATTGACCGCCTGCCAAAATCAGAAACCGCCCATCTCCCGCGCAAGAAGGACGGCGGCATCTCGGCCTACCCGCTTTTCCTCGCCGCCCAGGTATCGAATCGTTTCAGCGTCGCTGAGCTCAAGAACGCACTGGAAGCCTGCCTCGAAGCCAACGAGCGACTCGTCACCACCCAGCTCGAACCTCACCTCGTGCTGAACCAGCTCGTCACCAAGATCCTGGCCAAACCCACCTAGGCCCCTAAAAGCCAAAACTCCTAAACGCCTTAGGCGCAGCCGCCTATGAAACTGATCCTCATCTCAATTGGTATCGGACTGTTCGCAGGAGTCGCCGCCGGTCTTTGCGGGGTCGGAGGCGGACTCGTCATGGTTCCCGCCTTTGTCTACTTCCTCGGAATGGAACAGAAAGCAGCGGTCGCCACGAGCATGGCTGTGATCGTTCCCACAGCAATCATGGCACTGGTTCGATTCAGCCAGGCCGGGCTGGTGCAATGGAATGTTTTCTGGCCGACCGCCATTGCCGCAATGGCCACTGCTTATCTCGCTACGGGTTGGCTCAAGAAGATGAGCAATGATCAGCTCACCAAGATCTTCGCCGTGCTCATGATCCTTGTCGGAGTCAGCATGCTGTTTAAAAAGGGCTAAGTCCTTCCTATTCCGCGGACCGGTTTCCAGTGCTTTGGATCCTCTCGAGTTCCCGCCTGCGAATATCGATTACCGAGTCTTCGATGCGACCAAGAATGGGAATGCCCGTTTGCGCGACCACTTCTGCCGACAAATCCTCAACTGCCTCAGCCATTGCCTCGCCTTCGGCAAAGGAGCGAGAGCCGTGACGGTAGTAGTATTTTCGATTCCTAAACATCCATTCCGCGAGGTAATCGGAGAAGTTCGCGATCTCACGAACCCGCTCAGGCTCTTCCCGGATACGTTTGAAGTAGTCGAAATACTTGTTCAGCACGACCCTTCGAAATCGTCTTTCCTCTAAAGTCGAATCGGCTAAAGACAAGAGCAATAACTCTTTCATCGACTGGTAGTCCGCCCTCAAAGCTTCATCCACGGCATCGGCATCAATGACCGAAAGCGGAACGAAATCACGCCCAACACCCTGGTCCGTCGTCATACTATCAAGGACCTCAACTCGATGGGATAATTCTAACAAAAGGACCGCGATCGTCCGATTCTCTGCGAAATAGTCGATCAACTGATAGGCTGCCGCGAAGGAACTTTCTTTACGCTTAAAATCCCCCTTCACCGCAGCCACCCGGGCATCCAAAAGCAGTAGTCGCGCCCAATGGTTGATCTCGCCCAGCAACTCGTATTCTCCGGCTTCTTTTGGAGCAAAAGGACCCGAAAGTTGTTTCAGGTCGTTCAGAAGCCCTTCGTATTTAGCAACCAGGCGCTCAGCTCCCTCCACATGTTCATCGACATCGAAGTCTGCTCGAATCCCGTCTCTCAATTCATCTCGATCTTCCTCAGCAACTCTCTGAAAGAATTCCATCTGTCGCCTGGCGTTTTCTCCAGGCAAGACCAACGGAAACTGATAAGCCATCTCGCTGTCGTCCGACAACGACAGGGGATTCGCAGAAGCCACGTAATGTTGATACCCGTCGCTCAAATCCGAACCTTTCTTCAAGGAGGCTGTGGCCCTTTCCGCCAGATTCAGGGTTTCGCCCATCTTGATCCGGTCCCTCAACCGTTCGTAGTAAACCTCGGCCGCTTCGGCACCGTCCGTTTTAAAATACCAATCCCCCAATAAACCCGAAAGACGCCCGCGAAGCTCCTCAGGCACAACGCGATTCTCACTGGCCTTCTCCAACCACCATAAATCCGATTCGATCTCGGAGACGTCCGCGCGATCCCAAACCGCATTCTCCAATCGCCAAACGCGCCACTGCATCCATCCCCAGCCCGCTAATAGCATTGCGACTGTACCCGCCAGCAGCCATAGATAAAAAGGTCGCAGGCGCCATAGCTTTAAATTCTTCTCCGACTGCATCAACGAGGGCTCTCAGTGGCATTGCATACCATTCACCGGCGACGCAATCAACTGTTGCTCGGTTCAGAGGCGCCTTTCCGGCCGCGGGAACTTTCGCATCGCGGAGTTGGACATGTTGTCCATGACATCAGCCACCGTCGGCAGAGCCGGGTGCGGCGGCGGAAGCGGGTACCCCAACTCGGAACAGGCCGAACGGCTGTTGGCTTCGTTGTGCTTGCTGGAGCAGGCCCAGACTTTCTTACCGTTCGACAAATCGTAGAGCAGGTAGTCAGCGCGCATGGAGCGATGAGCCCGAGACGTCGTGGTGTATTCCGTCCAATGCCGGCAGTCCACCACGTTGCCTTCCTTGTCGTAGATTGGCTCCTCATGGTGAGTGCAGGACTCATCCACATCGCACCAGGTTTCCCCGCCGTTGACGACGATCACCAGCGCAAACTGAGCCCGAAATTTCTTCGCTCTCGATACCTGGCCCGGCGTGAGGACATACGAAAGCGATCCTGACGAGCCACTACCAACAGAGCGAGTTCGTCCTACCAAACCCTCAAAGGTGACGTGACTCATCACCTCCTTCTTGCGCCGTTTCTGGCTCAATTTCTTCTCGAGCCGGTGCAGGATCTTTTCCTGCTCGCTCTGCGGCAGAACACAACTGGAATCCCGCGCCACAATGCCAGCCACCACCACCGTTCCCGGATTGGCAATCGCCGGAGCGACCTGCGCGTCGATGTATTCCACCCGCGATGTCGCGCAACTGGTCAGCAATGCCGTCGCGGCAACAGCCAGGATCAGGGCAGGTCGAATCACATTCATCAAAAGGGGGCGGGCGGTTATCCGCTGCCGTTCGACGCGTGAGCGCTGCCCCCTATGCTGACGAATAGGCTCAGACGAGCGGGTTCACCGACTCGATCAGTGGAGAAAGACTGCTCCAGACCTGCTGGGTCACGCTCCAGTCGCTCATGGCTTCGATGGCCAAACCCTGCCAGAGAAACACCGAAATCCAGAGGAACACCTGGTAGCGGCGGTCGGGCTGCTCCTCCTCAAGCCTCCGCTGCGCCAGGATGGCCCCGGGCCACCCGCCGAGCATTTCGCAGAAGTGGAGCACGGAATCGGGCTGCATGTTCTTGATACCGTTCCTCCGGAACTCCTGGCAGTGATACAGCATGTAGGTCGTAGCCGACATCAGGAAAAGGAAGGCAATAAAGAACCAACCCGAAGCCGGAAGGGGCGCGACAAGAAAGGCCACGATCGGCAGGATGAGAAACAGGCTCGGCCAGGCGGTTCCCATGTTGTGATACAACCCCCGGGCGCGCAGCAGCTTCGCATTCTTCGCCACGGGATTGTAGTTCTCGTCGAACGTCGATTCGTAGAGGACCCGGTCTCCGACGCCCGGCCGGCGATGAAAACTCGTAAAATCCAGGACATTCAGGGCGAGAATCTTACCCCCCTCATCGAGGCCCAGGTATCCTGATCCGGTCTCCGGATCCCAGTCAATAATCTCAGATATTTGAGGAGTGGTCATGGTAGAAACAGAATTATGGAAATTATAATAAGTGATCAAGGAAATAATTGAGAGGGAGGCCGGAAAAAGCGTTACAGCGGGCCACTGGCCTTATCGTGGCAGCTTTCGGGTGGGCATTTTTGCGCTGTGAGGCAGACTCCCCACATGAAGCTTTGGTCTCTTTTGATCACCTCCGTGTCAGCTGTCTCGCTTCTCGCCTCCAGCCACGCCAAGGAGCCACCCAACTCGGTGGATCATGCCGGCATCCTGCAGTCGCTAGATGACGAGGACTTCGCGGCCGGGGAAACCATTTACAAAAACCTGTGCACCAACTGCCACGGCGCTGACGGCACCACCGCTCCACTGCCGACGGCACGCGCATTCGGCTCCGGGGAACTGAAGTTCGGCAAAGACCCCTATTCGATGTTCATGACCCTGACCAAGGGCAACGGGCTCATGGGACCGCAGACCTGGATGACCGATCGCGAACGCTACCAGGTCATTCACTACATCCGCGAAACCTTCATGCGCCCAATGCGGGATGACTTCGAAGAGATCAACGACGGCTACCTCGAGGAACTGCCCACCGTGAATGTCGTCGTCAGTGAACAAGATCTCATCCAGCG
>JABSSQ010000162.1 GCA_013213905.1 Verrucomicrobiales bacterium
CAACATGACGTTTGAGCCACTCGGCATGGGTGACTCCTTCGGCCCATCCATGAGCTTCGAGGGGGATGACAGTGGCAGCATGGTTTCGTTCTTCGGCTCCAAAACCAGCGCCACCAAGGTGGTCTTTGTCGTCGATGCTTCGGCTTCCATGAAAGCGACCGGAAAGAATGGCCGAACCAAGTTTTCCCTGATGCAGGAAGAACTGACTCGGACAGTGAAGTCTCTTCCCCCCGGGGTTGAGTTTCAGATCCTGTTTTTCTCAGGGCCTTCGTGGTTCGTCGGCGAGTGGGATAAGAAGACAACGCCACGGGACTGGCAGCGTCATGCCGGCGGAGGAAACTTCTGGGAATACAAAGGAGGTGACCCCGACGATTGGCCTGAATTCAAATACCTCAAGGCGACCCCAAGCACCATTCGTCGCGTCGCAAAAATGATCGAGGAAACACCCATGGTCGGCGGAACGGACTGGCGTGACCCGCTCAAAATGGCCATGACCATGGAGCCCGACGTGATCTACTTCATGACCGACGGTGCTGTCGGCAAACACCCTGACAAGAAGCCCGTTGTCGACGATGTCCTTGATTTCAACCGCACCAAGAGCCGGGCCAAGATCAACTCGATTTGCTTCATGGTTTTGAAAGCCTACGAAAACCTCAAAGAGCTGGCCGACAAGACGCGGGGCGAATTTACGCTCGTGACCGAGGACGGCGAAATCCTCCGGGGCCGCGATGTCGAAAAACTGGCGAACAAGTAATAACAGCTTGTCAGTGTTTCCTCTCGCCGGCCCGGCCTGCGGGATCACTTCTTCTTTTTCTTTTTACCAGGCTCTTTGCCGCTCTTCCAGAGATTGATCTCCTCAACATCGTTTTTCGATTCAGCGCCATCGGTGCTGCGGCCCTTGAAAACATCTTTCTCCAGAAGGGCGAGCAGCTTGGCAGCCACCTCGGGATTCTCCGCGTAGAGATTGTTCTGCTCACCCGGATCATCATCCATGTGATAGAGCTGGGCAATCGGAGCATCGGCGGGGACCTGGTTTTCACCGGGAGCCGTCCAACCACCGGAACCGCGCGCCAAGATCAACTTCCATGGCCCCTGGCGGTAGGCAAAGTGCCCGCTGATGGAGTGATGAATGACCCCGTTACGGGTCGAAACGATTTCCTCACCGGACAGCGCCGGAAGAAAACTAACGCTGTCCTCACCGCTGGCAGGAAGCTCCACATCGAGTAAATCTGCGGTCGTGGCAATCAGGTCCGTCAGGCAGATCAGCTGATCGCTGGTCGAACCTGGTTCCACCTTACCCGGCCAGCGAACGATGAATGGAATGCGGTGGCCACCCTCCCAGATGTCCGCTTTGGAGCCTCTCAGGTGAGCGCTGACAATATGTCCTTTATCGGCCAGATCATTGATCCCGGCGGCTTTGGAACATCCATTATCACTCGTAAAAATCACGAGCGTGTTGTCAGTCATGCCATTGCGCTCCAGCGCCTCGGAAATTTCCCCGACTACGTTGTCCGTCTGCATGACGAAGTCCCCGTAGTCACCAAGCCCGCTTTTTCCCACCCATTCGCCAGTCGGCACGATCGGGGTGTGAGGCGAACCTAAAGGAACATAGAGAAAGAAAGGCTTCTTCTTGTCCTTACGAGAATCAATATACTCCACCGATTTTTCGGTCAGTCGGGGCAGCATGTTCTCCACCGGGTCATGAGCAATCACCCTATCGTCTTCGATCACTGCCTCCATATTTCGGGCATGATGAAACCCATGGTAGTAGCCGAAGCCGCGATGAATGGGCCCGTCCGGAATCTTTGCTCCCACTGGTGGCGTTTTGTGCTCCTTAGCGGAATACTCCTCCCCTGTCTCCGGATCGAGATAGAGAAAATCGAGGTGCCACTTTCCGATAATCGCAGTCGCGTATCCCTGTTGCTTCAGGAAACTCGCCACGGTAGTTCGGTCTTCGGCGATCAAGCTTGGAGCAAAGCCTGTCACAACGCCTTTCTGCAGGCGCGTCCGCCAACTGTAACGCCCCGTCATCACACCATATCGGGTCGGAGAACAAACCGACGACCCCGAGTGAGCATCGGTAAAAATCATCCCTTCCGAAGCCAGCTTGTCCGTGCACGGCGTCGGGATCTTGCTTGTCTCCGGAGCGAGACACTGGATGTCTCCGTATCCCAGGTCATCACAAATGATGTAGACGATGTTAGGTTTTTCAGCAGCGAAGCCAAGAGACACCGAAAGAAAGCAGAAAATGGACAGAAGCGATTTCATGAGTCGAAGCAAACAGGGGTAAGCCGTTGACTAAACAGAGTTAAGTCGAATTCTCCATCATCGGAGTAGGGCTTGATCACGCAACGGTAGAAGTGAGATTATTCTCCGCAGCCATGACATCTCCGATGTTTCGTGTGCGAACGAAGTCGCGGTTTCCTCAAGAACGCGTTAACCACTTGTCGTTACTCAGCAACAAACATACTGACCGATCCATGAACGAGGGTCCGGTGCCGAATTCGATTTCTGCCGCCCTTATTTCCACTGACATTCACGCGACAAAGGTGAACCAACTACTTTCGCCGCTCATCACAGCAACGGGCCGAAACTCGAATCATCTCATCGAGCCCCCGGAAGCATACCTACCGATTCGACTCCGTCGGACGAAACGTCAAAACCACTCGAAAACGGTGGTTAAAGGGCTCGTGCTCCAACCAGGGCTCCTGAAAAAGATAGTAGCCACGAGACTCATGAAACAGAATCTGCTGGAGAATCGCATCTTCGAGTTCGGAAAATGCCGTGTTTTCGTCGATCCAGTCGAGCCGCTTTTCCACGCGTCGCTTCACCGAGCAAAACCGATTAATAATCTGATCCTCAACCCCCTGAATCTTAGCCAGCGCTTCACTTTTCACCATCGACCTTTCATACGCCTGCGATACAAAGTTCGAAACTTCAAAACCTCAACTTCACGGGGTTCTTATCTTCAAAGTCGGTAAAAAAAGCCGTTGATGGGTAAAAATACATATTTATATTAATTATGCTAAATATGACTAGAAGAGAGAAAGCCTTCACACTCCCGGAGATGCTGATCACCATCGCTGTTCTGGCAGTGCTTGCCAGTGTCGCGGTGATGGCGGTGAACGGCGTTTATTCTTCTGCCAAGAATCAGAAGCTGCAGGCCGACGTGGATGCTCTCAATCGCAGCGTTAAAGCTTTTGTTGTCGCTGGCGGAGATCTCTCTGCCCTGACTCAGCCTGCGGATGTTCTCATGGTTCTCAAACAGTATTCCGCCTTTGCCGAGCGCACTCCCGGTTTCGGCGGCTCTAAGATCGATCCCCGGATCACCTTCCGTTTTCAGACAGAAACCCAATCAGCCACTGATCAGGTTCGGGCCTACTGGGATGTGACCAGCTCCAGCTTTATCCTTACCAACAAAGGGGCACAACCGGGTATCATTGAATTCCTCCTCGATGAAACGCTGGCCGAAGTCGACTACGGAACCTCAAACGCCAACACCGCATTCCTCTACGCCAAAGAGGACACCTGGGTCTGGGATTACCAGGACGCCAGCGCCGGGCCCGCCGCGGCTCCCACCGTCGTTCCCTCAGCAACGCCACCCGCCAATTCCGTTCCTCCCGTTACCAGCTTTCCCCCGCCCACCACCGGCCTCAATATTCAACAGCTGGCACCGCCTGTCTATTCCGTCACCGGGGGAACTTTTCCAATCGCTTCCTTCGACATGAAGTTGTCGTTCACGAATCCGAATCCGATGGATTCTTCAGAGGTTTACTACTCCATCGATTTCGGTAACTGGCAGCTCTATAGCGGCGGGGAGATCGATGTTTCCCCGGGTGCCAACGTCGCGGCGCAAGCAATTGCGATCCGGGATGAATACCGTGACAGTCGACGCCTCGATGAACTTTACGAAGTTGCCTCATCGACCCTGCAGCCTCCTATCATCAACCCAAGCAATCCCACTCTCGGCCTTTTCACTGATCGCGTCGTCGAAGTGACGCTTATCAATCCAAACGAGGAATCTATTTCCGCACTGGAATACCGCGTCGGCAGAGGGAACTGGCAAGCCTACAATGGGACACCATTTAAAATCGATCGAGACGACTACCTCGACGGGACTACCATCGTCGCCCGCGCTATCCCCGAAAACACCACCTACTACCGCCCCAGTTCGCAGGTGGAGGAGAATCTCGATGCCGAGCCCCTTTCGATCACCGGAAGCTCAAATGGGGCCTTTCATTCCCCGGTAGGTGGCAATCAGCTCGTTACTAATCTGTCCGCTGGAACCACCGGCCCCTATTTCTACTGGGGAGAAGCGCATGGCGGAACGGCTGATCCCAGCTGGCTTCGGTTTAACAACACCAACTTCACTGACATCTCTACCAATCAACGATTCGAGATCGGTCAGATGGACTATTACAACGGAACTATCAAAAGTAAGACCGGTGCTGATGCGGTGCATCTTGGAATTGATCTCAACATCACCATCAACGGGCTGGTCGCCGCTCCGTCCTTCGACTTTGACTTCGAGCTCATCAACGTGCCCAATGTAAATCTCAACGCCGGTGGCAATCCGTGGAGGTCAGCCGACTACGTCAAACTGGCCGAGCCGATCGCCGAGCAGATCTTCGAGTTCCACGGGGTCCGATTTAAGATGAAACTTGAGTTTGGCGAAACTTCAGCCGCAGGCATTGCAGCCTTTGATGAATTCTACGTCCTCGAAGATGCCGGCGCGAGGACTCGTCTGTATGCTACCCTCATCGAAGTAGGGTCAGCTCTGGCTCGTTAATCGACGCGACAGCTCCGGAAAACGGGGTAATCTCATGCGGACGTCTATGCACTGGAAACCGCATATCATCAGGCTCACCGAAGAACCTGCCGCCCGCGCCGGGAAGATTGATGCGCTCTTCTACCCGCCGCTCGCTGAGGAGACAATCGCAGCCTGGGAATCCGAAAAAGGTCACCAACTACCGGAAGAAATTCGTTCCTACCTGCTCCAATCGAACGGGCTTGAAGCGCAGTGCGGCATGATCTGGCCTGTCCTTCCTTTCGAGCAATGGGAGTTCATTCAAGACGAGTGTATCGCGCCTCATCCCTGGCTGAGGTTCGGAGAAACGAAAGAATTCCGCTACCTGCTCTCACTCGGTCACAGCCCGTCGATTTATTGTCATGCGATTCACGGGTCCGATGAAGAGTTCTTCGCGAACAGTTTCGGCAAATACCTGGAGAAGGTGTTTCGGAATGAAGCCTAACGAGATCAGAGCCAAACATGATTCGCGGCCGAGGTGGAACTCGGCCCTCCAGATGCCGTTCGGCATCTTATGAACAGACTACCGACTACCGACTACTTCTGCCATTTCGGCGCGGAGGCGATCCACCACTTCGGGCATCTCTCCGAAAAGATTGTTCTCTTCACCCGGATCCTTGGCCAAATTGTAGAGTTGCCCTTCAGGTTCTCCTTTCAACGCTTCGGCCGATACCTTAGTAAAACCACCGGAACCTTTGCCCTCAATCAGTTTCCAGTCACCGGAACGGATCGTCATCAGTTTACGGCCGGATTCCATCACCACCGGCGGGCGCTCGCGGGAAGCCTCCCCTTTCAAAGTCGACAGGAAGCTGTAACTGTCCGGCCCGCCGTTCTCGGTCAACTCGCCGCCAGTCAACTCGGCCAGCGTCGCGAGCAAGTCGGTGAATGCAATCGTCTTGTCCGCCACCGATCCGGCCTCAACCGCCTGCGGCCAGCGAATGATAAAAGGCATGCGATGCCCGGCCTCCCAGGCGTCCGCCTTCATCCCCCGGAACCCGCCGGAAGAATCATGGCTCAATCGCTCGACATCCTCTTCATACCAAACCGGCCCGTTGTCGGAGGTGAACAAAACCAGGGTATCTTCAGTCATGCCCGCGCCTTCCAGCGCGGACAACACCTTTCCAATCTCGTCGTCGACCATGGTCATGAAGTCACCGTACATTCCGGCTTTGCTGGTCTCCTTGAATTCCTCTGACGGCAACCACGGGGTGTGAGGTGCCGGATAAGCGAGGTAAAGCATGAGCGGTTTTTCCTCATCGCGGTTTTTGATCACCTCGATAGCCTCATCGGTGAAGCGCGGCAGGACTTCGTCGAGTTTCAAGTCAGGAGAGATGCCACCGGCGCGCCAGAATTCACCCTGAATCGGTGACCATCCCTCGGTCGCATTGTCATCGATTTCGTCCGTAGGAGGCATCACCGCTTTGTCTCCCCGAATGTAGAAATACGGAGGAATATCGGTGGAAGCTCGTATCCCGAAATAAGATTGAAACCCCTGGTCAACCGGCCCACCCGGAAGCGATCTTTCGTAACCGGTCTCGAGAAAACCGAGGTGCCATTTCCCAACCATGGCAGTCTGATACCCCTGACGGGACAGCAATTTCGCAATCGTGTCTTCACTCTCCTGGATCACCGGCTTAGTCGGCCACACCGAAATATCCGTTCGAAAAGGATAGGTTCCGGTCATCAATCCGTAACGCGAGAGGTGACAAAGAGGCCCGGGAGCGTGAGCGTCCGTGAATCGCATTCCCGCGGCAGCGAGTTTATTGAGATTCGGCGTTTCGATCTTGGACTCCGGGTTATAGCAAGCGGCGTCGCCGTAGCCCATGTCGTCGACCAGGATCACTACCACATGCGGATTCTCACCATAAACAACGGAGGAAGCTGCGGCAATTCCAACCACGAGGGCAAGCGTTTGAAGAAATCTCATGAGCCTACCTCAGCCGTTGAAGCTCCCTCTGTCAATTCGCCGGGTGGAACTGGCGGCCCCTGATCGTGCCGGTTTTTTGCGTTAACAGGGCGCCAATGGATCCAAAAAGGCGCCACGAACGCACTATTAGTTATGAATCAAAATCACCTGACCCAGCCTCAACTGGCAGCTTCCGCCCGGGATCTGCATCGTGAATTCGACGCCGTTTATGAAGAAGCCAGCCATCTTCCTGAAGTCGCGAAGCGGGATCTACAGCCTCGACTAAAACGTCTCGACACCATGATTCATGCCTTGGAACGGGACGTCGAAGAAGTCTCCGGCCCCTCAGGAGCTTCGTTCAGGACCACGGAGCACCTCAACGAAACCATTGAGACCGAACTCCACAACCTTGAGCACGAAGTGGAGATTCTAGGGATGGGCGCTCCGACCACGCTATCAGCAGCCTTCGATGCCGGTCTGCACGCCGCCGAAAAAATGGGTGAAAAACTGAAGAAATACACCTCTCGTGTACCCACGTTCCCGCGTCGGAAACCTTAAAAACCGGTCCGGATTCTGCGGAAAACTCCCTCGAAACAGGGAGAAAGTGACATTTTGGGCACTTTTTTCCCCTCATTAGGCGAAAAAACTGAATCAAATCGCTCCTCAATCGTCTCTTAAATACAATTCGGCACCCTCCTCCGCC
>JABSSQ010000163.1 GCA_013213905.1 Verrucomicrobiales bacterium
GCCAGGGTGCCGTCCCCATTGGCCAGGGTGCCGTCCCCATTGGTGGGAACTCCGTCCCGGTCGGTGAGAACTCCGTCCCGGTCGGTGAGAACTCCGTCCCGGTCGGTGAGAACTCCGTCCCCGTTGGAACCATTTCCACACCGGTCGGTAAAGACGCTGTCCCCGTGGGCGCGAATTCCAATCCCGTCGGACAGGACGCCGTTCCCGTCGGTATAAATTCCGTCCCCATTGGTCAGGACTCCGTCCCGGTGGGAACCAATTCCAGTCCAGTCGGCCAGGATGCCCGCCCCACAAGCACAGCGAAGACGCGCGAATTCCTGAGGATATCTGCCCGCCAACGGGCCCAGGAGCACCCTAACACTAAGGTGCTTTTCACCGGTGATGATGTTGAGCGTTGGAAAGAAGCCCGTCAGCGGATGATCCAGGCCATCCGCCTTCCCAACCAGCTCGCTCCCGGAGTCATCGAACAACGCCACGCGCAGGATCGCAACTGGGGCAACCAGGTGCGCCAGATGGCCGGCCAGCCGGCTACCCGCGTTTTTCGTGAACCTTTCTGGCAAGGCTACGGGGCCGAGATCAACTTCCCCGTTCCCTATACCGAGGGAAGCACCTACGAGGACTGGTTCCGGACGCCCCAGTGGGGACAAATCGTGCAGCACCTTTCTATGCCCGGCTCAGCCCAGCCATTTGAGTACATCTACGACCGAAACATCCTCTTCCACGGTGATGTGATCTATGTGAACCGTCAGCCGATCGCTTCCTACAAAGACTTCATCGCTTCCGCCCGCCTCATGGCAGATTCAGCTGAAATCCGCGATTCCCAGGAATGGCTTCCCCTTGGCAGCTTCCTGGTTTCTAACAACGATACCACCTCGCTCAATCCCCAGGCCATTCAGTTGGCAATGGACCGCGATGGAAATATCGCAGGCATTTACGCCCACTGGTATTCCAACACCGTGCACTCGGTGCAGGGCAAAGTCGGCCCCGAAGGTCAACGCGTCGTCTTCACGATTGGTGACAAGTATTACATCACCATGGATACAGGTCTCGCCAATTTCCTCGAAAACGAGATCAGGCTGTGGGTTCACCTGCCCAACGAACACAGCCAGACCTGGTTACTCGCCAGGCTTCCCTCTCGCGAAGCCAATTAAGGTCACTATTTCACCACGAGGGCGATCGTCATCTCGAGATCCTTTTTCCCCACTTCGAACGCGCAGGCATCAAACTTCGGCTTGCCGCGCGGAATCGTGCTGATCACGGAAAAGCCCAGCGGTTCTCTGGGCATTCCGACGACGGTTCTGTCGAGTTTACCGTTTTCATTCAGATCCTGAACCACTGCAATGGCATATGTGCCGGGCATGACTCCGGAAATCTTAGCCGTGACGTCATCGCCTGACGTCAGGTCAATCTTCGGGGATTGCGGCAGGGGCTCCTTGGTGAAGCTTTTCTCGGTGTCGTAAAACCCGATGAGAAGATCCCCTTTCACACCCGGGATGTTTGTCACGGTCACCGTGATCGTCACACCCGGTTGATCATCAGCCACCAGCGCAGTGCAACTGCAAACAGCGATCAGTAACAAGAGAAAGTGTCTCATACTCTCGATACGCATCCCCTCCCACTTCGGCCGACTTCCTGCAAAAAATGTCACAACCATCTCCCGCCCAATCTTGACCCTGCCCTTACAAAACGCCAGCCTCCTCATGATGAAAACTATCCCCGCCGGCCTTTTCGCCCTCCTGGTTTTCACTTTGCTCCCCGGGATTTCAAAGGCCCAGACGCCCATTGAAAAAGCGGCAGCCACGATTGCCAGCGAGGAACTTCCCCCGGTTGCCGGAGTCGCCCTGGGCAGAGTCATGAAGGATCAACAGGTCTTCGCCTCCGCCGGCAAGATGAGACAAAACGGGCCCGACATCGATGAGAACACCCTTTTCGAAATTGGATCCATCACCAAGGTCTTTACCGGGATCCTTCTTGCCGACGCCATCCTCAAGGAAAAAGCGACCCTCGATACCACCCTTGCAGAAGTGTTTGGTGAGGACCTTCAGGAAGAGAGTGCCGCAGGTCGAATCACGCTGAAGGAACTCACCACCCACACTGCCGGCCTCATCAGCTTTCCCCGGGAAATATACGAAGAGGACGATTACAATCCGCTCGATCCCTACGCCAACTTCGACGAGGCTGACCTGCTGCTCTACCTGAATCGATTTGAAGAAGATCAGTTCGAGAACCCGGGTGAATACAGTTACTCCAATCTCGGCGTCGGCATACTCGGCATTGCCCTGGAACGTTTGTCAGGACAGCCTTTCGAAACGCTCCTCAGCGAGGTCATCCTCGAGCCACTGGAAATGGATGACACCTATCTGCAAAGACGCCCCGGCTTCATTCCCGACGCGGCCCTGGAGCGTTTCGCAACCGGACATGCTTATGAAGCTCCGGCGCCTCACTGGCACATCGACGCTCTTTGCGCTGCCGGTGCCATCGTCTCGTCAGCCTCCGACATGGCAAAGTTTGCGACAGCACACTGGTCCGACGAAACCCCGCAATCGCTGCGCGCGGCAATGGACCTCGCCGCTACCAAGCAAACCGACAAGATGGGGCTTGGTTGGCATTTTAGGGGAGAACGCCTCTTTCATAACGGGGGCACCGGGGGCTTCCGCACTTCACTCTTTATCACTCCCGGCGAGCAGAGCGCCCGCATCGATTTGCGCAACAGTACTGGCCTCGCCCCGGAAGCGCCCGAAGGTGATCTGACCCGTTTTTCAGGATTCTGGACCGGCACTCTCGATACCGGAGCCAACCAACTCCCGCTTATCTTTCGCATCCAGAAGAACGGCACGGTCTTTCTTTACTCACTCGCCCAGACGGGAGCGCCAATCGCTGCAACACGGGTGAAGGAGGACGAAGCTCGTCTTCAACTCGGATTCGCTTCGCTCAACGGGACGTTCTCAGGGGAGCAAAACGGCGATCTTCTATCCGGCACCTGGAAGCAAGTCGAGGAGTATCCTCTTGAGTTGACCCGGTCTCCCAAAGTTCCCACCGAACTGCGTGACTACCTCAAAGACAAAGTTGAAGGGGACACCAAAGAGCTGTCCGGATACTGGTCGGGCTTCCTTGGGGGCAAGGACGGGGTGTTTGTCATTCTCCACCTGGAATGGCTCTGGGGCACACTCGATCCCAAGATCTACCGCCCCGATCAATCACCCGCTCCGATCAACGTCAGCTCCCTGAAATTTGATGGGGAAACACTCAGCCTCAGCTGCGACGAGATCAATGCTTCGTTCGAAGGCAAGCTCGATGGAAACAGCACCCTGACAGGGACCTGGAACCAGGTTGGCCAGCAAAGCCTCGACCTGACGAAATCAGAAACCCGGCCCGAGCGTCCCTGATTACAGTCCGAGCATCTTTTCGACTGACTGCACACTCAACTTACGCACCGGGAGGTCGAATCCGAGTGTGTCGTGGTTCGGTTGAAACCCGCCGCCATCCACATCGATATAGATCGGGTTGTTGTAGGCACAGGGGTGAATCGATGCCTGGGTGCTGGTCCCGAATCCCCGCTGCAAGGTGCTGTTTTCGCCATAGGCCACGACGATGATGTGGGCGTCTTCGCTCAGGTTAAGCTTCAACTCCTGATCAAACTTGACGACCCCGTCCCCAAACATGTCCGCATGACTATCACGCGTGTAGTTGTATCGGGAATCCTGCTCGCCGTTCACCAGCACCTGAACGCGGTCGATATCGAGCCAGTCGGCGCACTGGACCTTCACCTTCAGGATGAGTTCACCGCTCACCCTGTCATGACCACCAGCAATGATGCCTGCTCCAGTCTCCACCTCGAGGTAGGGGCCTGAAGTCAGAATCATGCGACCCGCCTTGGCATTTCGCGACATCTCCCGCCAATCAATCTCAGACGGCTCGTCCGTGCTGCTGGGAATGTAGGTGCGCCAACTGCCGACGCCGTTGCCATAGACGTGGTGCGCATCCGCGACCCCGATTCCCCAGACCGTGAGCCCCTGGTTCAGCAACTGCAGCCAGATAAACTCGCGATGAAAGTTCACCGACTTCCCGAGACCGGTCTTGGCCTTGCCGATCGAATACGGCGCTCCACTGAGAATGTTCGACCCGCGATAGTTCTGTGATTCCAACCCGTCGATCAGGTTTCCAAAGAAGGCATACCCACCGTCGGGACGACCGTCATGATTCCGGTCCACGAAGTTTTCGGACATGTCAGGATGGTTCACATGAACCCAGCGATCAGGCTCCTGCCCCTGGTAGTCACGCAACACAATCGCATTCAATCGAGGGTCCTTCTGCCAGACCGGCGCTCCGCCATCCTGTTTCGTCGGGTCCGGTTCGAGGGGAAAGGTATTAAAGTGAGCACCACGACCCGTCAGCTCCATGCCGGGAATCGTTTTTACGAACTTGGACAATCCCAGTTTTTCGATGTGCGGCTCCCAATCGTAGAGGCGGTTGTGTTCCGTCGTCGGCGCAAACTCAATCTGTTCCGCGGCCAAATTGATGAGTCGATCATCCGTTCCGCAGGTATTGTCTCCGCTCGGTGTGGAGTGGTTGTGAAAGTCGGTCGATACCCACCCGGGAGTCTGAACAGAGCGAACCAGCTTGCCCGACACGGTCACCGTTTCGCCCTGCCCCAGGGTGACATCCTGGGTGATGGAATCGTGCTCCGGTCCGCGCGTGACAACGATGCGGTATTCCCCTGCGTTTAACGGGACCGAGAACTTTCCTGTCTCGGAATGCCACTGATCTTTACAACCGTGGGCGCGGTCCGTCGGCCCGAGGTCCGGCTGAGCCGATCCCTTGCGAGCGTGGAACTGAACCTTGCAGGGAGTATCGCTACCGCTCTCATCGGTGATTGCGAAGTCGACGCGGGACAAGCTCGACATCGCCACATCGAGACTCAGCGGTTGATCAGCGGTTACTGAAACGGTCTTTGCGATGAATTCCCGACCGATATCCTCAATCGAAAGCTTCTGCTCTCCAACCGGCCAGGAAAACTCAATCTTCCCCTCATCATTCGGATAGGCATAGACAACCTTGGAATCGGCTAACGTAACCCCCACGCGCCCATTGGTGACCGGGGCTCCCTCGTCATCCTTCAAATTGATACTGACCGTTCCAAATTTGCTTGGCGCTTCTCCGGCATCAGGTGCATCACGAAACGCAACCACCAACCCGACGGCCTCGGCCGGAGATGTTCCCACGGCGAGAAAACGGGCCACCGTAATCGACTGCTCCGGAGCCAGGGTCACTTCATTTGATTTCGGATACTCAGCCCCGGCCCGAATCACCCAGGCATGGGCATAACCACACTTGTGAGAAGGATCGATCGCATCCGCCCATTGGATTCCCTTCACCGATCCCTTGCTCCGCATCTGGGTCCAACCGTCAGTGAGAGAGAACTTTCGCTCTTTTCCGGACTCGTTTGTGAACGTGGAAACGACGAGCACTCCCTGCATCCCGTCGCGAATGAGATACTGGTGCTTTTTCCCCAAGCCCTCTCCTTTCGCCGGCGTTGTCACTGTCTCGACTCCGGCCTGCATGCCACTGGGGAGGTTCTCCTGATCGATGATACGGACATAGTTCACCGGTCCACGCTGCGCGCTGGGCGTGAAGATCGTGATCTGGTCATTCGCCGCTCCTTTCAGGGTCAAATCGTAGAGACAACCGGGGGTTTCGTTCCCCTCCCCGTAGAACGCGCTCATGTTGGGGCGGCGCAGCGGCAAGCTGCCGGAGATCAAGGCCTCGACCTTGTCATTCCTCAGCACAAAGTCACCGATGATCCCATCCGCCTCTTTCCCTCCCGGCAGTTCCGCGACGTTGTGTTTGCCAATTTCAAAAACTTCAGCCGCTGTAGCAAACTGGACCATTCCGGCCATTGTCAGGATCAAACAAACAAGACGGGGATTCTTCATCTTCCCACCCTCAGGAAAGGAGATCCACCCAACAAGACAATTCCCCGCCACGAATGTGGACCGGTATTCGCCCCGGGATCTTTCAGTAATTATCGCTTGATGAGTAAATTCAGACCTGATTACAATCTTTGCCGCTATGTCAGGAACGCCGTCATTGCTCGATCGAAAACGCTGTCGCGAGAGACAGGCCAGTCTCTGTCGCTATCTTGGCGACCACGACCTCGATGCGGCAGTCTTCTTTGACCGGCATTATATACACTCCCTGACTGGTTACTGGCACGATCAGCCTCTCACTCCGGTTACCCTGCTACTCAAAGAGGACAGCCGCGCCACCATCGTGACCCATTACATATCCCCCGACGCCCCTGCGGCCGACGAGATCGTGGATTACATTCCCTATCACCTGTTCACGCTGAAGCCCAACCTGAGCGCCTGCGTCGCCGAACAACTCAATCCCTTACTTAAAAGGCCTCGCCACAGTCGGCACCGGACAGCAAGTCCCTGCAGCACTTATTGAGGGCGCCACCTGCCGGGACATCTCTGAGGATTACCAATACATCCGCCGCAAGAAAGACGAGGATGAAGTCGCCCTGCTGGAGTTCACTATCGCTTGTGCTGATCGCGCCTACACTGAAGCCCTCCAGATGATCGAACCCGGAGTTTCTGAAACAGAGATCATGGCGGCCATGCTGGAGGAAGCCACCTTTGTCGCGGGAGAGTTTCTTTCAGGCTGGGGGCAGGACTTTCAATGTGGAGCGCCAGGTGGCTTCGCACGGCGTCGGGAGATCGAAGACGGCGAACTCTATGTCCTCGATGTCGGCGTAGGTGTCCGCGGATACCGAAGCGATCTTTGCCGCACCTTTGCC
>JABSSQ010000164.1 GCA_013213905.1 Verrucomicrobiales bacterium
CCAGGTAGAACGCGTTTCCGCTGATCAAGCGTGCTGACGAAAGCGAAGCCCAGTACACTCTGGACAGCGGAAGCCACTGCGCCGCGCCGGGCAAGGGATTCCAGTCTTGTCAGCATTGCTTGCTACAGCAGCGGATTCGCCTTCCAAACCCACTTCCGGTTCATCATTCGACACCAAACTGGCTCTTCAGCCACTTTTCGGTGGCTTCGCGATGTTCCTGGCCGAGGCCGTGGCCTTTTTCGGGGTAGAGCCGGTATTCCTTTTTCCCTTTGATCCGATGATATACCGAGAAATTGGTGGTTGGTGGGCAGATCCCGTCTTGTAATCCAACGCCCATGAAAACTGGGCATGCGATACGGTCTGCAAAGTTGAGGGTATCGAAGTAACTCATGGTGTTGAGAGTGGTTCCCCAACTGCGATTGGGCTCTGCCTCAATCCATTGCTGCATTTCCGGCCAGTGAGACAATTGAAAGTAGTTTTTCCAATCACAAAGAAACGGTATGTCAGGGGCGCAAAAGTCCACCCGTGGATCCAGTGCAGCGGTTGCTAATGCCAGTCCGCCGCCCTGGCTGGTGCCGATCACCGCGATTCGGTCAGGATCAATATTTTTCAAGGAAGCCACATAGTCCAGCGCCCGAACGCAGTCGAGAAAAGCCCCCCGGTAGAAGTAGTCTTCCTTGCGATCAAGTCCTCGCAGCCAGTAATTAACCGGCTTGCTTTTGATCTCATCCTGGCTGTTTCCGTGAGCACGAGGGTTGAAAGAGAAGACCACCCAGGGATAGGACTTCCTCGTCGGGCGCACCTGGTTGCCGTAGCCCGGAAATCGAATCACCACTGGGCAGTCGCGCGCGTTCTCAAGGAATGGCGGTATTTCGAGCCAGCCGCGCACCGTGATGTTTCCGAGACTCTTCATCGAGACTTCGTAGGTATTTGGCTGATCTTTCACCGGGGTGGTTTGAAATTGCGGATCGATTTTTCGTAACTCCTCCAGCGAGTGTTGCCAAAAGGATTCAAAGTCTTGGGAGCGAGAGAGGGGTGCCTTGATCGCTTCCGGTTGGAATCCCACCCGTCTTCTCTGTTTTAGGATTTTACCTGTGGCCTTCAGAGCCGCCTCTGCCTGGAGTTCGACGAACCCGGGTGAATCATGGAGGTAGGTAAATTCAACGGCTCTTTTCTCGTTTGGCCCCAAGTTGATGGAGTGACTTTGATCTCCGAGTCCGGTTTTGATCGCTACCGTATTGAACTTTAAAGTCAGTTCGGCTTCTACGGGAGTCGATTGAAGGTTAGTCAGGGAGACCTCGAAGCGGACGGCGGGGTCCGGTGAGTCGAGGATTCCTGCCTCGACATTACAGACCACTTCCAGGTTGAGTGTTTGCCTGATCGGCGCAGCTTCGCCCCCGTGGCATAACGCCAAGAGGTAGGCTACTATATCTAGTTTCTTCATGGCTGGTGCTTCTTGTCTTGTGATATGAATTCACCAGAGCGACTCCTCTCAACCTGTTCCAAGACAGCAAAATGCTAGGTAAATTTAACGAGCCCGTCTCTCGTTTTCAACTGCTCACCTGAGGATAACCTCGCTTATTCGAGCCCAGGTGGCGTCTGCGAAAGGACAGCAACCTGGCAAGTGATTGGCAGATTCGGGAAAAAGAGCTGATATACCGTGAAAGCCTTGACTGCCCGAGCCAAAGCGCTTCCTTGCTGGGATGTCTGATCAGCAACCCGAAACCCCGAGTGAAGCATCGCAAGGGGATCATGAGGCGTCGCCCTCCCCGGAGCAGGGCGTAGAGTGGGAGAATGCCGGAAGAGTCATCGGTCGTTTTGCAGGGAGAGCGGGCAGCTTTTTCGGGAAGGCTCGGGACGTGGTCAAGAGCGAGTATGAGAAGGCGCAGCAACGCGAAGGAGACAGTGCTCTCCAGAAAGTCTGGGACCAGGCTCGTGAGTTTGTAAAAGCAGGGACGGACAAGGAGAACGTGGTGCGCCTCAAGGAACTGGCGTCCCTGGCGAAACAGAATACCTCAGAGCTTTCCGAGGAAGCCGCCGGGCGGATTGCCCGAATCTACACTGACTGCACCGGCAATCCGGCAACGGCGGCCGAAGTGAAACAGGTGGCGCTTCGGTTTGGGGTGATGGCCCTGGTCACCTTCGTGACGGCATCGGTGCTCGGGCGCGCCGGAGCGGCGCAGAACCTCTTTGCTCAAGTCCGCGATGCGGCCTCGGAGTTTGGAGCCGTGGGAGAAAAGGGCAACTTCGACGATAGCTTTGAGAGGCGGACCGAGCAGTTCTATGCCGGCGAAGGGGAGGCTGAAAGCTCTGCTGATACTATCGATGTGGATGCGGTCGTGATCGACCTGGATTGAGTTGGCCTGGCGACGGAATTCCGTGAGTTGTCTTCATTCATTCAATGGGTCATGCTCCCGTTCGATGAAGAAGATTCAGCTTCAGGTTTTCATGGCTCTGTCCGTCGCGCATTTGTCCATCGGACAGGATGTCAATTATTACGACCCGCACAGTCCGGCCCATGAATACCACACACGGGAACTCAACGATCCGTTCACACGGTTGATTGAGGGTTTTGAATCCGGGGAACACGAACTGGACTATCAGAGTGGCAGGGCATTCATTACCAGCATACTGGAACATCTCGAAGTTCCCGCCAGTTCCCAGTTGCTGGTTTTCTCCCGGACCAGCCTGCAAACGCGGCATATTTCGGGAAAAAGTCCCCGGGCGATGTATTTCAATGAGGACGTCTACGTCGGCTATATTCCCGGCGGGAAAGTCGAAATTATTTCGCTCGATCCCGAACTTGGAGGGATCTTCTACATCTTCGACCAACCAAAACGCGGCGAACTCCCTGTGATCGAGCGGTCAGGCCGCTGCATGAACTGTCACGCGGTCGCCGAGACCCGTCGCGTGCCCGGGCTCTCGATTCGATCAGTCACTCCCGGTCCTAACTGGGGCGCTATCGAAACGTTTCGGAACAAGCAGATCGGCCACCAGATTCCCCTTAGTGAGCGATTCGGTGGCTACCATGTGACCGGAGATCCCGGGTTCATAGATCACAAGGGCAATCGCATCGGTCAGGAAGTCGGCGGAAAGATTATCACCGAAGTGCTCGAGCCGGGCACTGAATTTGATTGGTCCATGTATCCCGCCGACACCAGCGATATTCTTTCGCACCTTCTCCTTGAGCATCAATCGGGTTTCGTGAACCTGGTTCTCGAAGCCACTTATCGGGCGCGGACCTATGAGCATCTCGGTAAGGGGGAAATCAAGCCGGAGCATGTCGCGGTGCTCAATGGTCTCGCCGAAGAACTGGTTCGCTACCTCTTGTTTGCTGACGAAGCAAAGTTGCCGAGCGGAGGAATCCAGGTTGACCCGCAGTATCGCGATGACTTTCTCGCTGATCGCAAGGAAGCAACGAATGGGATCTCGTTGAAGGATCTCGATTTGGAAACCAGGATTTTCAAACACCGCTGCAGCTACCTGATCTACAGCAGCGTTTTTCAGGCGACTCCGGATCTTTTCAAGCAACAGGTATACGGGCTTCTCGACGAAGCGCTCAGCACGGAAAAACCGAATCCGGACTTTGCTTATCTTTCCGACACCGAAAAGGAGGCGATTCGCGGCATTCTCCGGGAAACGCTCAGCGATCTGCCTGAGGGCTGGTGAGGTGTGAATGAAAGTGGAGGACTTGCGACGGATGGATAGGTTGTTCACCCTACCCGCGCTGCCGTGCGCTGAAGGCGGATCCGTGGTAGCTGCGTCCGGCCCGGGGGCAGAAGGAGTGTGTTGGATTCGGGATTTGGACGTTAGAGACGGGAAAGAGGTTGCCTGGGCCAGGCGGCCCTACCCGCGCTGCCGTGCGCTGAAGGCGGATCCGTGGTAGCTGCGTCCGGCCCGGACGCAGAAGGAGTGTGTCGTATTCGGGATTGAATGCTGGAGACGGGAAAGAGGTTGCCTGGGCCAGGCGGCCCTTGGTTTCTGAGACCGCGAAACCAACAACTAAAAACTAAGAACAGCGCGAGAAGTCCCTTCTCGCGTATCAATTGAAGCTTGATCCTGCCCGGGTTTCTGGCGACCCTGAGCGGATGAGAATCACCCTGGTCCTGTTATCCCTCATGGGGGCGGCGGCGCTCCACGCCGCGGAACCGCTGATTGTTCCTGATTGCGTCGTATTCTTCGAAGACCTCGAAAATCTCGACGAAGTCAAAAAGGAAGCCGCCGAATCAAATAAGGCTGTGACCTTTATCCTGATGGAACCGGGCTCCACGTGAGGCCCCTCCAATGCCGCCAGTTTGACGGCAATCAATGCAGTTAAGGACGACACCGTCATTGTCTTCATTGACGGGTCAAACCTCCACCTCACCCCGATTCCGGTTCAGCATTCCTACGCGAGCCCGGCTGCCGCGAGCGGCTTGCCGATTGTCGCAGTTTTCGATCAGGCGATTGAAAAGGAACTCGGCATCCTGGGATACAAGGCCATCCGAAGTCGCGACGGTTTTAAGGACGTCAAAGCCAAGATCGCTGAGCTGCAGGGCAAAGAGACGGAGAAGCAGACCTCCGGGTAGAATTGAAGCAGTTTCCTTTTCCGCTCAGCGACGTGCCTTTTGTCGGTATGGCTGTGCTCAACCGGGGCAATGTTATCATTCGCTCGGTGAGTTGAGTGATCACTTCGCAGATCGGTTGGTTGTCGCTATCGATTGAATCGACTCATGAAGATGGAGAACTGCGAGGAGGTTTCGCTCCGCACCAACTCTCGCAATGTGTTCGTTGCGATGGGATTTCTGGCAGTGTCGCTGGCTTTCGTGACCTCGTTGGAAGTGGTCGCAGCTCCCGAAGCAGGGGAGGAAA
>JABSSQ010000165.1 GCA_013213905.1 Verrucomicrobiales bacterium
TCACGCATAGTGCCGCCCCCACCGCCAGAAGAGCAGGAAGAGAGCGACGCCCAATCCAAAGGTCGCTGTCGCCAGGGCAATCAGTGGGCCATCGAACTTCACGATAAAGACGGCACCGAGAAACTGGGCCACGATCACAACGAGTAGAAGCCTCACCACAAAGAGGTGACCGCGATTTGAAATGAAGTGCGCTCCGAGCGGAGCCCCGATCGCAACAACCGGAATACAAACCCACCAATAGTTCCAGATCTCGGGGGCAATCGCTTCGCCCCCTCCACCGCCAGCGAGACGCCAGAGAAATCCGACAACGCTGTTGGTCGCCATCAAGACAACTGAAGTCGGAGTCGCTACCGTTTCACACACTCGGAACCCCAGCACGAGTGCTGCGAAGACGAAGATATCCAGCCCACTCCCCAGCAATCCAGAAACCGTTCCCCCAACGAAACCTGCCAGGGCCAGGCAAACCAATGTTCCCGGATTTCGATCGGCCAGCACCTCCCGCTTCACGCTTCCTGTGACCCGATTGATCGTCCACAGAGCTACTCCGAAGGCAAGCCAGAGCGAGACGAAGAACACCTTGGTTGGCGTTGATTCGAACCAGAATTGAACCACCTCGAGCCCGAAGACAATTCCCAGCGCGCCGGCAAGTCCGGCAACCACCAGCGCGGTTTTTTCGATCGGTATTCTCCTCCACAAGATCGCGACCGTTGCGGAAGTCATGCCGATCGATTGGATCATCATCGAGAAATCCCGCGCCCCCTTGGGATCAATGTTGAATCCCAACGTCATCACCGGGAAAGCGACCGCTCCCCCTCCCTGGCTGGTCGAACCGGCCACGAAGGAGCCAAAGGCCATCGTTACCGACATGAACCAGTTGTCGACAAACAACACCCAGCGATCACTGGTTACCGTGATCGCCAGCCACACAACCCATACCAGCGCGATGAACGCGAGGTCAAGTGGAATACGGTTTGATCGGAGGTCTTTCAAACAGGGATGACTACGTCTCTCCAGAGTAATCTGTATTCAGTATTCCGTAGTCAGTTTCGAAACGAGCATAACCGATTACTGAATACCGATTACCGACCACCACGCTTCACTTCTTCTCCGACTGGAGCGTCTTCATGTAGGCTACCAGATCGCGCAATTCGCCTTTGTCCACAATGAATCCCATCGGCGGCATCGTGGAAATGATCGGACTGCGCTCCGCAATCTTCTCGACAGGAATCTTCACTTCATCGTTGGTCACCTCGCGAATCACGACGTGCTTCTTGTCTTCGCGTCGGTAGACGCCGGCCACCGTGCTGCCGTCTTTCAATGTCAGCGAGATATTCCCATACCCCTTGGCGATAACCGCCTGAGGATCCACCAGGGCCTGGAGAATGTATTCCGGCTTGCGGGCAAGGCCGACGTTTTTCAAGTTCGGCCCCACATTGCTGCCGCCCCGTGTGTCGTTCACCTTGTGACAACGAATGCACTGCGCTGCGGCATGATTCATAAACACAGATTTGCCGCGCTCAGCATTTCCTCCGGCAAGAGCATAGCGATAGGGCATGACCGGATCCGTCGTCATCGCTGCCATCCAGGACGCCTCCAGATTCGCAATCGGTTTCGTGATCGCGTCCACTTCAGCAAAAGCCGGGTCCTTGGCCGCTTCCAGCACATCAAGCTGCAAAGGCGGAGCCATGATCCCATCGACGAGACCGCCCACCAACTTGGTCATCGCCTCAACGCCATTGACCTTGGGTAACAACCGAATCGCATGTTGCTTGACCGGAACCGGCTGATCCCCTGTCACCCGACTTCGGATCTCTTCCAGAGCCGAATCGCTGTCTTGATCCACCAGCAGCTCCAGTCCTGCCATGCGCACCTCGTCAGCTTTATCCCCGAGAACACCGGCCACGATATCTCCCAGACCGACTTCTCCCTGGGCAGCCAGCGTCCTGAGGGCTTCGGCCCGAATCACGCCGGAGACTTTTGGGTTTTCCAGAAGCGAAAGAAGCGTCCCCCTGGCGATCGCCAGTTTGGCTTCGCGCGCCGCCTTCATCGCCGCCGTTCGCACAGAAGCATACTCGGACGAGAGCAGAGCATCAATGTTCGCGCCGATGGCCTCCGCTACGATGCTCGCATCGCGAGGCTCCAGGGCACGATGCCGCCCCACCACCAGGTCGAGCACATCGGGTTCGGACCAGGCCTCCAGTGCCTCCAACCCGGCTTCGAGCAGATCTTCACGAGCCTTCCCGTCAGCGACAAACGCTGCGACCCGTTTTGCAGATTCCAAATCCCCAAGGCGGAAGTTCGCGTTGATAGCCCGACGCGTGAAGCCCTCACTCTCGATCTGCTTTCCAAGAGCAGCCGCCAGCTGCGGCATCGCTTCAGGAATCATCCAGTCATCATGAACCGCACGAGCTGCATCAGCTGCGGTCACTGAATCCTTATCATCGAAAAACGCGACCACTCCGGAATCCCCACGACGGCGCAAGGCCACGACCGCGCACGCCCTGACAAAATCAGAATTATGATCCTTCAATGCAACAAGATCTTCAGTCGGTACCGATCCGGCCATCGCCATGACACAGGCATGTCGCGTGTAGATGTGACTGACCCGGTAATCTTCGCGGGCCGCTTCTGCGAGAATTGCTTTCGCAGCGCTGGCATCCTGGACCCGCCCGAGACCGAGCAAGGCCTGCTGACGAACGCGCAGCGAATCGTCCTGAAGCTTTTCGATCAGCACACGGGTCAGGGAATGCCCTTCACCGGACGGGCCGGGAATAATATCGAGGCCAAGATTGCGGCCATAACCGTCGGTCACCGTCTTGATCGCCTGGGCGCGAACCTCGGCCTCCGGATCATCAAAAAGTACCACCA
>JABSSQ010000166.1 GCA_013213905.1 Verrucomicrobiales bacterium
GGGAAGGTTGTAGTCGTCCGCATCTTCCTCGCGAGCAGCCAGGATTGTGGCCACAGTTTCTCGTTCATCGAGCGGCAGGCGCTGAAGGATTGAGGCCAATGTCAGGCGAACCAGCCCGGAATCATCTGCCTGCGCGCGTTCCGCAAAGATAGCGAGAACCGAATCTTCATATGCCTTCGGAGGCCGGGAGGAAAGAGGCCCCATGATCGTATCGAGAGGACTGTCATCCGCCAGCAGTCGCAACGCCCAGGCACGCATCGCCTCGTTACGATGTTTGACAAGGTTTTTGAGATGAGCCGACTCACCCATCCCATGCAACAACCACAGCGCTCGAAGCTGGGCGACAACATCGGTATCACCTTGCAGCATCCCAAGGCAGAGACTCTTGAGTGATTCATCGGGCCCCTCCACCGCGATGCGCTCAAGAAGTCGTCGAAAATTCCACGGATTCGCCTCAATCAGGCAGGCAAGAGAATCGGCACTGATTTCCTGCGAAGCAGAAAGGTCCGGCCGGGAAGGTGTTCCGTAACTGACCCGGTAGATTCGCCCGCTCGTTCGGTGCACCCCGGTGTGTTCATGGCACTCACCAGTATCGCTCCAGTCGATGATGAAGGCCGATCCGTCAGGCCCCACCCTGATGTCGATGCCTCGAAACCACGTGTCCTCCGTGATGAAGATATCGGGTTCATGGCGGCCAAAAAATCCACTACCCTCACGTTCAAGCCTTTCCACGTTGGTTCGTAGCCCATGCATGTTCATCGTGTAGAGCTTGTTGCGGTAATACTCCGGCCACTGCTCGCCCTGGTAGATCATCATCCCGATATGGGCGTGTCCTCCGCCGAAAGCATTCGCCGCACCGTTCCTTGATTCCGACCACTTGCCATTGGTGTCGAAATGAAAGTGGTCTGCGTGTCCGTCGATTCGCTCAAAGACGAGCGGGTTCGGATCAGCCCCGAAACTCTCAGTGAAATGCGCGCCGTGAATCCCGTGCCAAAGGTGATTGTTGACGGTGTTGATGAAAAACAATTCGCCGTGCTGATCCCAATCATGCCCCCAGGGATTGGTCGTTCCGTGAGTGAGGGCTTCGAAGACTTTCGTCTCCGGATGGTAGCGCCACATTCCGCCTTCGACCGCGACGCGATCCGCATCAGGAGTCCCCGGAACCCCCACCCGCCCCGGACACGAATGACCGCAACGACCGTAGAGCCAGCTGTCAGGCCCCCAGCGAAGGCCATTGGCAAAATTGTGGTAACTCGTCAGGCCAATTTCAAACCCGTCGAGAACCACTTCCGGTTTCCCGTCAGGAATGTCATCCCCGTTTTCGTCAGGAATAAAGAGCAGTTGTGGCGGGCACATCAGCCAGACTCCACCACGCCCCACCTCAATACTGGTGAGCATTTGCAGGTCGTCTTCGAACACCGTCCGCTTATCGGCCTTACCGTCCCAGTCGGTGTCTTCAAAAATCAAAACACGATCCTTCAGCGACAATTCAAATCGGGTCGCCTTTTCGGCATAGGTGTAATTCTCCGCTACCCAAAGCCTTCCACGTCCATCCCAGGTCATGGCAATGGGGTTGCGAACGTCCGGCTCGGCAGCAAACACGGTCGCCTCGAAACCTTCCGGCAACGCCATCATCTTCAGCGCTTCTTCTGCCGCCGGAGGTTCAGCGGACTTGTCGGCCTCGCTGTTGTAGACTTCCGGAAACGGCTCGTTTCCGGATAACAAAGTCACGCTCCCGAGGAGCAGCCCAAAGAGAATTCCCGATTTCATATCAGTGTCCCCGCCGAACACTCAACAGGGTTAGGTGCCTGATATAACAGGGTTAAGTCCGCCCCAGAAGAAGAATGCGGGACGGGGATGCGCGACTTCGATGCGCTGAATGGGAACTACCGCGCCCGGTCCCCCCCCTGCCCACGGCGCAATAATCCGTCATTCGCCTCGTCATGAAGTCACGATAGCTGCTCGCTCGTCTTAGTTCGTGATTCCGACCGTGGAGGCTGTTCGTCGCTGGATAATTTTGACAAAAAATAAAATTGAACTAAAATATATATGTTTTTCATAATTATAATAAATTATTATAACAGCTGTCGGCAAAACATGAGCGCATCACGCTATGCAAAACGAGGCCTCACCTTGGTTGAGGTTTTGATCGTTGTGTCCATTCTGGGCATTGTCGGTTCCATTGCCGTTTCCCGCATTTCCTTGATTCATCAAAAAGCGGAACAAACCAAACTCGAGCAGGATGTGAAAAGCATCAACTCTGCTGTCAAAATCTATCTTGCCAACGGAGGATCGTTCGAAGGTATCACGAGCCCTCAAGAAGTACTGGATCGCATGAAGGCCGGCTTATCGGGTGCGGCTCAAGATCGATTCGTCGGTATCTCCGGCGCAACAATTGACAAACGCCTTGCCACTCGCAGTGACGCAAGTCCTTCCGGAAAGGTGGCAGTGTGGTCACCAGACCAAACAAGATTCATCATCGTCGAAAATCTCGGCACTGGAATCTCCGGGTTTTATCTCGATGAATCACTGCAAATGAAGACCTACGAGATGACTGCCTCCAGACAATCCATCTTGGAATACAGCGATTCGCCGGGTTGGATCTGGGAATTTGAGGAAGGAATCGCCCCGGTTGGAAATGCGCCGACTGTAGTGGCTACCTACGAAATGGAGGATTCTATCCCGCCTCCCATCCCGCGACGCCTCACCCCCCCTCTATTCAGCACGGCCGCGGGCCCCTACCTGGAAACCGAATATCCACTACCGATCATCTTGAGCAATCCCAACGATCCCGCTACCTGGATCATGGTCAGTGTCAACGGAGAGCCTTTCGTGCGCTATGAATCCCCTATCACCCTGCCCGGCCCTGGCACGGTTGTCGCATTTGCGAGCGGTGACCCGACTTACTGGATTTCCAGCGATGATCGCGCCGGCACATACACCCAGTCCCCTCCCGCGCCTCCGATACCTCTAATCCCTCCGCTGATTGATCTTTCGGCACCTCAATTTACCGACAGTGTTTCAGCAATCACGGTGACTCTCACTAATCCAAATCTCTCTGGTTCATCCTCCGTCCTCTACTCGATCGTGCCCAAAGGCCAGGCCCATCCCGCCCCTGCAGCCTGGAAAGTTACAAGTGGTTCACTATCGACCAGAGTGACCGATTATCCGGATGGTTTTGACCTCATCGCCTACGCAAGATCCACAGACACCGACCGCTATCTGGACAGCACCAGTTCGACAGCTTTTACCACCACCGAATTTTACAACCTGCCCATCACCGGCAACGTTCTTTTCGTCGTTGATGCCTCCAGTTCTATGGGGCGAAGATTCGGAAAAACCACGAGATTTGAAGCAACTATCGAAGAACTTCTCACCTCAATTCAAAGACTCCCCAGCCATATCAAATTCAACGTAGCTCTTTTCGATAAGGCCATTCACTGGACCGATGGAACTTTTAAACTTCATAATGCCACCCCACCGATAAAAAAACGTCTGTCAGCTAAAATCGAAACACTGGACCACGGATCCGGCACCAACTATGCGGCCGCGCTTGAACTACCGACCCTATTCGACCCGCGACCCGATCAAGTTATCCTGCTGTCTGACGGCAGACCTAATTCAAACAACTATTCCGGCTTTGTAAGCGATCTTTCGAACTCCGGCGTCAGGGTCGATGCCATTGCCTTCGATCTCGACGATGCCTCTTCCCAGGTTCTCGAAGCCATAGCAGTGGCGACTGGTGGAAGAGTGGAGAGTGTTGACGAAACCTCCCCCTGAACTATTGATCAGCAGTTGAGATAACGCGGCGACCGCCTCCGTCGGACAGAAAGTCCCCCGGCACGAAGCTCTTGATCGCGAGAAGAACTTGCGATCAATCCAACCAGTTGGGATGACAAACCTCCGAACACTCCCAACTCCAATCTTGAATACGCCCCGTTTCTCCACGGCATGGCCCACTGACCGAGACCTCGTGCCGGGGAAGCCTACTCGCCGGGAACCAGGTTTGGCGCTCCCCGTTCAACCAGCTTTGCCGGCAGCTCCTTGCTCGCCGGCACTTTGCCACGCAGCATGAGACGACCGGTGCCGGTCACCCGCAGGTAGTGATCGGGGTCTTTGCCTTCATAGGTCAGGAAGGTGACTCCGTCTCCCACCGGGACGTCATTGGTGCATTTGAAGATGGCGGTGCCTTCGTCGACTTCATCGAACATGGCCACGTAGATCATGCGAGCGCCGGACTCTTTCGCCGCCACCATCTGCGACCAGAGAAACTGTCCCCCCTCTCGAGGGATCGCATCCAGCTCGTCACCGTGAAGGTTGAACCAGCTGAACCCCGGGAACACCACCGGGAGATAGTCGAGATCATGCTGCCGGCACCATTTCACATCAGGGACGAGGCAATTCTCAGCGTGATTGGCCAGGCTCTTTTCGTCGCGGTAACGACCAATCGTCCACGGGCTGACCACATCGGCCAGTTTGATCACTTCATGCAGGGCCGGATCATCCACCGAATCCCGGTCCAGCGACCGCCAACCCGTTGGCACCCCCAGCATGACGGAGCAACCGTCGGCTTTAAGTTTTTCCACCAGTTGCCGGCATTCCTCGACGGTGTAATCACGAGGCTTGTAGTCTTCGAACCCCACGCCCCAAATCGATACCAGCGGCTTGCCATTGTGATGCAGGTAGGCGGGGTCGCCCGTAATGTCCATTTTCTCTCGAAGTTCGCGCCAGTCCTCCCAAACCCGTTCTGTTCCTCCGGCGGCAATTCCACTGAGGTCATACATCACAACGTAAGCACGACCATTCCGGTTCGCTGCTTCACGAGCGTGGGACAACACGATATCTTTGTGGAGCTTCGAGTCCGGTCGATTCAAGCCGTTGGCGAAGCGTTGGATAAACGCCCCGTCGACGCCGTACTCGCGCATCCACTGGAAATGTTTCATCACCACCGCCTTATTGACACTGCTGAAAACGGTCGCGGTGCTACCGTCCGCTAGTTTGAACCCCGTCTGGTATCGGGACGACTCGGGGTATTCGCTCATGTCCGGCCAGAGGTCGACCGTGACATTACCGGGCCCGAAAGGTTTGCGGCGGTTTTGAGTCCAGTGCCCCCAGCCTCGTCCCAGTCCGTCGCCCTCCGTCGTAAACCACCCCTGGTAACCTGCCATCACCTTTCCATCGAGGGTGGCGCAGTTCACGCCCGGGTCGATCGGTCCTTCATAAGGGCGCAGTGGCTTAGAATCGCTGCAGAAACCGCCGCAGGGCATTGATACCACCGCGAAAACACAAAAGAGAGTCAGTTTCATCGTGAGGCAACGTGGCGTCACGTCCAGACTACGTCTAACCCCTATTTCTCACTCCTTCGCGGGAATCGCATCGCGCATTATGGCAATCCGGCGGAAGCCTCCAGCTGCTTTTCAGCGAGGATAACACGAAACTCTTTCAATCGCCCCTCGAACTCAGGATTATTGGCGAGGTTCTTCTTCTCGTTGGGGTCGTTGGTCAGGTTGTAGAGTTCCTCTCCGTCATGCCACTTGCCGTAACGCCAGCGCTGATTGCGAATCGAGTAGCCGAGGTTCGGCCCACGGGATACCACACTGTAGGCGAACTTCTTTTTGCCGGGACGATCGGGCCGCGGAAGCAGCGGCACCAGCGACGCCCCCTGCAGGTGATCCGGCGGGGTCAACCCGGTAAGCTCGGCCACGGTCGGGTAGATATCAATCAACTCCACCATCGCCTCAGAAGTGGTTCCTCCTGTGGTGAGACCGGGAGCGTGAACAATGAAAGGGACCTTCGCGCCAATGTCGAAAAGCGTCACTTTGCCCCAGACAAAGTGATCACCGAGGTGATACCCGTGGTCAGAGGTGAAGATCACCACGGTGTCTTCCCAGTGACCGCTTTCCTTTAGCGCGTCGAGCACGATCTTCACCTGGGCATCAATGAACGAAACACAGGCGTGATAGGCCTGCATGTATTCACGGCGGAGCTGGTCGTTCTCTTTGCTGTACTCAAAACCAAACGCCTCATAACGGCCCGAAATCGCTGATTTCGGCAGGTTGTCCCAGAGATTCGGCTTATCCGCTTCGTAAACGATCTCATCGAGCGGATAGAGGTCGAACCACTTATCAGGGGCCAGGAAGGGCACGTGCGGTTTCTGAATGCCGCAAGCGATGAAGAAGGGCTTGTCGCCATTGGGATCTTCCTTGAGCCACTTCGCCACCTGCCGGGCATTCTTGCCGTCCTTATGTTGTTCGTCGGTCAGGCCACTGCGTCCATATCCGGGAGGTGTCTGGGCATCAAGCGTGCTCTTGGCCGCCTTCGCAATGGGCTTCCAGAGTTTCTTGTTCTTTGGATCGTCGATGGAACCATGTTCCGCCTCGAACTTCTTACGAGCCTCGGTCACCACGGCCAGTTCGTCGTTTTCGAAACGTACAAACTCGTCCCAGGCCACCTCGCCGTGATCATGACGCGGCGAGTGAAACACCTTCCCCACCGAAGCGGTCCAGAAACCGTTCTCCTTAAAAAACTGTGGCATCGATACCGTGCCCGGGCGCGTCTCGCGGATGTCAGCCGTATTGTCGAGCACTCCGCTCGACTGAGGATAAAGCCCGTTCATGAAAGAGGCTCGTGACGGACCGCATACCGGATACTGGCAGAACGCCCGGTTGAAGGTCATGGCCTCGGAAGCGAACTCAGCCAAACCCGGAGTCTTGACGTGGTCATATCCGGAGGGAGAAACGTGTGTGTTCAGGTCATCGCAAACAATGAAGAGCACGTTCTTCGCCCGGCTCTTGTTTCCGCCCCTTGGCTGAGGGCTCTCTCCTGATTCAGCAGACTTCTCTGCCTTCATCGCCTCCTTGGTTTCCTTCCCGGCTGTTTTTGCGGGCTTCTCCTGTTTTTTGGCACTCTTGGGTTTGCTCGTCGCGTCCACAGACCAACGCTTCGGCGTCCCATTGAGCGGCTCTGCCATCTCGTCGAGCCAGCTGTCATATTTCTTCGTCAGGCTTTCAACGAGCTCGGGATGCTCTGCTTTCAAGTCAGTGGTTTCACCGATGTCGGCGTCCAGATCGAACAGCTCGACCTGACCCTTTACCGTCACCAGCTTCCACTTCCCGGAACGCACCGCCCACTGACCCTTGCCTCCACCTGAGCTCCAATAGAGTTCGTCGTGCAGTTGCTCCACTTCCCCTTTCAGTGCCGGCATCATATCGACACCGTCGACCGGCTTCTCCGAGGGCAGCTCCTGACCGGTCGCTGCGAGAATCGTCGGCAGGATATCATTCGACCAGAGCGGCACATCGCAAGTGGTCCCACCCTTCAACTCTTTCGGCCACGAAACGATAAAAGGAACGCGAATCCCGCCTTCGTAGTCGTGCTGTTTGAAGCCGCGCAAGGGAGCATTGTTCGCGTTCATGGCACCGGCTCCACCATTGTCAGAAAGATAAAACAGCAGCGTGTTGTCGAAGAGATCCTCTTCCTTCAACTTCCCGACAATCTCTCTCACCCCGTCATCAAGATGCATCAACATCGCCATGAGCGTGTTTCGCAACGGGTCATCAGTGAGCGGCTTGATGTCTTCCTCAGGCGCTTCAGCCGGAGTGTGCACGGCGTTATACGCCACGTAGAGGAAGAAAGGCTCGTCCTTGCGTCGGTCGATAAAGTCCACCGCTTCTTCCGTGATGCGTGTGGTCAGATACCCTTTTTCGTCTGTCACCGGCTCGAGGCCCTTGTAGATGGGATGTTCCGGATCAGAGTGATCAAAGTAGGGATGAGCCCCCCGTCCCATGAAGCCATAAAACTCGTCGAATCCCCGGTTCATCGGGTGACGCGACATGTCGAGTCCAAGGTGCCATTTCCCGTAAGCCCCCGAGACGTATCCCGCTTCTCCCATGAACATGGGAATCCATTTTTCATCCAGCGGCATCCCGCTGCCACCCTCACCCGCAGTGTAGACTCCGAAGCGTTGCTGATAGCGCCCCGTCATGAGTCCAGCGCGAGTCGGCGAACAGACATGACCACTCGCGTAGCCATTGGTGCAGATCACCCCTTCCTTCGCTAAAGCGTCAATGTGCGGTGTGCTGACCTCCGGAGGCGAGTGAGGATTGTAGCTGACATCAGCGTAGCCCTGATCGTCCGAGACGATCACAACAATATTGGGCCGGTCAGCCGCAGTCGCAGCGAGTCCGAAAAACAGCAGAAAAAGGGAAGTCAGAGTCTTCATGGCAATTGCTCCCCGAAACGACTTTGCAGTCATCTCAAATCGGGGGTTAATCATGAGTAGCGAAATGCGCGGCATTTATTAACAGGAAATCCGATCGCAAATGCGCCTGCCGGACTCAACCCGCTATTTCCTCCGGCACCCTCACCGGACGAAGCGTCTCTTGATCCAGGCACGCATGCACCGTGTAACCAGACGCCAGCAGTTCTTCCCCGCGCCAAACTTCCGCATGGCACTTGATGCGCGCCTTGCCGACAATCTCCCCCCACCCGACGATTTTCAGCACATCATCGTATGTTGCCGGCGTCTTGTACTCGCAGTGGGCCTCCAACACCGGCAGGATAACACCACGCTCCTCCAACTCCAGGTAGGGAATCCCGAGGTCACGTAAAATCTCGTTCCGGCTTCGCTCAAAGTAGACAAAAAAGTTCGCGTAGTAGACGAATCCCATCTGATCCGTGTCCGCGTAGGGAACACGGTATTCAAGAGAGGCTTTCGGAGTGATCTGGGGCATGGAAAACTTTTAGCCCACAGAGTCTACTCCGTCATCCGGGAACATCCTGATCTTCGCTGGATAACCGCCCGGTTGATTGGAGCCCTCTCAAGGCCGGTCAAAAAACCTCTCCGGGGCCACCAATCGTGGGGCACTTAGCCAGGCAGACCGCCCCTTCACCCGAACTTCCGTTTTACCCGTTGAACGACTCTATCCAGCTCATTCATGAGAACTTCGAAGACCAATCCCCCTCTCGAACTCATGAGGCATTTTCATCACGGAAAAAGAGGAGGCCTCGCACCTCTTTTCGGCTGCGCGAGAATTCACTTCTTCGGCTTTTTCTCCGCCCTGGGTTCCGGCTTTACCCAGCGAAAGGTTTCCCCTTCCAAAACCATATCCCGCTTTGCACTCAACTTGGTTCCCGGCTCGGCGAATTCAGCTGGAGCCAGGGCGTTCATTTCTTTCATTCTCCCGGCCAGTTCCGGATGTGAGGCAAGGTTGTCCCACTCGTTAGGGTCTTTGTTAAGATCGTACAGTTCCTCCCCGTCTTCGCCGTAACGAATGTAGCGCCAGTCGCGGTTGATAATCGCAAACTCGCCGGGATTCATGTGGGGGAGAAAAATGTTCCGGTCTGCCGCCGAGTCAGGATCTGCCAGAGTTGCTGCGATGGAGGTTCCCTCGAGCGCCTGCGCCGGCTCGGGCAGGCCACACATCTCCACCAAGGTGGGATACATATCGATCAGGCTGACCGTCACGTCCGTCTTCTTTCCCTCGGCAACACCGGGCCCCGCCCAGATAAACGGCACATTTGAAGTGCGCTCCCACAAGGTGTGCTTGCCCCAGTCGCCCTTCTCTCCGTGATGGTAGCCATGATCGCTCCACAGCACCACGATCGTGTTGTCAGCATAGGGGCTCGCTTCGAGAGCATCCAGCACACGCCCCATCATGGCGTCGGCGTAGCTGATGCAGGCCAGGTAACCGAGGATTGCGTCTTCAACCGCATCGAGTTCTTCGAGACGCTGATGAATCCGGGAACGGTTCGTCTTTATCTTCTTGATCTTCTCCGGCAGATCATCGAGATCGTCCGCTTTATATGGAGGCGTCACAATCTCGTTCACGTCGTAGAGATCGAAGTATTTCTGTGGGCAGTAATTCGGGAAGTGAGGAGCATAAATGCCACAGGCGAGGAAGAAGGGTTTGTCGTGCTTTTTGCCGAGCTGCTCCACCGCCCAGTTGATGCGCTGCGTGTCGGCCATCGCTTCCTCCTTTTCATCAGGAATAGCGCCCCACTCCAGGAAGAGACCACCTGTCACCTGCTGACCTTGGTTGTAAATACTGGCCGGGAACGGGTCCGGAAACGGTGTTTCCTCACTCCAACTGTCGAGTGGCCAGCCGGTTTCCTTTTGAACCTGGTTTCTCAGGAAAAACTCCGTCCAGTCCCGAACGTCAATCCCACCTGCGGGATGATGAAAGAGCTTCCCGGCGCCAAATGTATTGTACCCGGCTTTCGCGAAACTTGATTGTAATGGAACAATGTCAGGATGGTCCACCCAGTAGGTCGCGGTCGTGTAGCATCCGGTCGTGGAGGCGAATTGACCGGAAAAAATCGCAGCACGTGAGGGAGCGCAGAAGACTCCGGCGGTGTGCGCGTTGGAAAAGTTCACGCCACGGGCCGCGAGCTTATCCAGATTGGGGGTAATCGCTTTCGGACGGATCAACGGCTCCGTATCTTCCAGGCAACCGATCCAGTCATTCATATCATCCACCGCCAGGAAGAGGACATTCGGTTGCTCAGCCACGCTCAGCGAAGCGAGCAATAGCGACGAGGCTGAAAGGATGATCAGGGATAGTTTTTTCATTCTGTAAATTCTCCGAAGGGTCGATTCTGAAACTGCTTGAGGGCTTCCGCAAGATCCTTCTTGAGACGATCCGCCACCTCCGGGTTCCGGGCGATGACATTCTCCGTTTCCTCCGGGTCACGCTGCAGGTCATAGAGCTGGTCCGCTTCAAAGTAGTTAGGATTGTGCCTTGCCGCATGATGCCCGAGGTGACCGTTGCGGGTGAGGTAGGGCAACTCGAGAACTTCGCCCTGGAATCCTTTGAAAGATTTACCCTCATCAATTTTCCTCTGCACCTCTTCCGGATAGCGAACTGCGATGTATTTCCAGTCCTTGGATTTGACGGCCCGGGAATGCCCCAGCTCTCCAAAAAGAAAGTTTCGGATGGGCTCGGAGGAACCATAGATCACCGGCACGAAACTGACTCCATCCATCTGGTAGCCAGCAGGCTTTTCCGCCCCGGCCAGCTCCATCAGGGTGGGAGCCAGATCAATATTGGCGACAAGGCCGTCGTAGCTCGATCCGGCTTCAATGGTTCCTTTCCACTGAAGCGCCATCGGCACCCGCATTCCGAAATCATGCAATGTCGCCTTGCCGTGACGATAGGAGCCATGATCCGGCACGAAGATGACCAGAGTCTTTTCAGCAATCCCCATGGATTCCAGCTTGTCGAGAATTGCACCCACGCCGTCGTCGAGCCAGAGAGCGAA
>JABSSQ010000167.1 GCA_013213905.1 Verrucomicrobiales bacterium
GCAGAGATGCCTGCCACCGGGCATCATCGTGAGACAGGGCTGGGTGATGTTGGTGACGTCTTCAGCCGAAACTGTTGCTACTGGCTTGAGTTTTCCATTCAACAGCTCCGCTACTTTGAGAGAATCGGCCCCATCGGAGTGATCAATAAAGACAACGATCGGTTTGCCTTCTTCGTTGATGCACATCGCGGGAAAGTCTTCCTGGCGATCGGGCTGATTCAGTTCGGTGAAAGGAGCCGTGATCGTGATTTGAGGGGCCTTCTTACCCTTTTTCTTTTTCGAACTGGCCTTTTCGGTTTGCTCTTCTTTCTGAGCCGAGGTGTCTTGAAGGGCAGCAATAGCAAGAGCTCCAATCACTGGAATGACGAGGAACCAGGTAGGAGAGAGGCGTTTGAAAATCATGCTCTTATGCAAGAGCAGGACAGAGATGTGGGGAAGTCGGAATTCGGACGGGATTGGGTGATTGTGCTGTGAAATCCGCGCTTACGAATCCTCTCGGTCGCGTTTCAGATTCAGCCAACCCGCTTTTGCGAGGCACACCTGCCCTGCGCCGAGCCAGATAATCAAGAGGGTGGCGACAATCCCAATGACCGCGATAAGGCGTTGGAGGCGTTGGCTGGTATCCATGACGGTTTGCTCGATCAGGTCAACTCCTTCGGCAAAGGCTTCGCTGCCCGCGATCACCTGAAGGAGGGCTTGATCGATTTGCTTCACTCGCGGCTGGATGAATGTGTTGAACAGATTGCGAGTGGGAGGCGTCTCGAGCGGGTCGATGCGACTGGCGAGTTCGTCCACGGCTGACTTCGCCGAATCGAGATATTGCTGGGCCTCCTCCACGGCCGAAAGCAAGGGCTGTCCCGAAGCGGCGTCGGGCGGGGTGACACCGGGGAAAGAGCGAAAGAGTTCGTCGATGAGTAGGGTCAGCTCATGAATTGTGGCAGCGTAGTTCTGCCATTCCTGTAGTTGATCGGAGAGGCGAACACTCTGCCGGTAGAGTTTTTCAGCGGCAGGCTGGGGTAGCTTTGGATTTAAGGCAGCTTCACTGAGGCGTTGTTCCAAGTTCTTGCTGAAATCTTCGAGGGAAACCCGGGATGCTTCGACCCGCGTGTCTATTGAGGTGGCGCCGCTTTCAAGCCGTGTCGTGACAGTGATAATGGCGGCGGTTCCGCGCTTGAGGGTGGTGTTGAATTTGGTGCACATGACCCAGGTCAGCACCAGCAGGGCCACGCAGATGAGAGTTCCGAGGGATCCGAAGATGGTTCCGAGCCAGCCGGGAATGGATTTCATATTTCTGTTAAAACTACGGAGTGGACTTCAATCAGGTTGTTCAGCTCGGAGCGATCATAGCCGAGACCAAGAGTGAGAATGAAGGCGGGCTTCGGAAAGTTGCAGAATCAGCATCGGCGAGATGAGCCAGTAGGTTTTCATGCCGTCATGACAGGAAAACTGGATGCGCTTCGGATGAAAAGCCTTTATCTCAGAACTCATGCTTTCAGTGGGAGACTGGTATGCGATTGGTGCAGGTTTTTTCTGGTCATTCTCGGTGATCCTCATGCGGATCAGCGGGTTTACGATTCCGCCATTGCCACTCACGTTTTTCAAAAGCTTTGTCGCGATTCTTGGGTTTGCCGCCGTCCTGTTGGTTCAAGGTGGGCCATGGCTACCGGACCTGGCTGGAATGACGTGGTTCCGGTTGGTGGTCAGTTCGATCCTGGGGATCTCTGTTGCCGATACGCTTTTTGTCGCTGCCCTTAATCGTCTGGGAGCCAGCCTCCAGGCCCTGGCGGACTGCATCTACGCGCCGTCGGTCGCGCTGGTGGGATGGATCATGTTCGGGGAAGGACTTTCGGCTTGGGAACTGATGGGAGGTTCGCTGGTTATCTCGGGAGTCTTTGTGGGGATGGTAAAGACCAAGGAAATCAAGCGTCACCGTGATCTCTTGATTGGCACCCTGCTCGTCGCCGGGGCCCATCTCATCATGGCGGTTGGTATCCTCATGGTCCGCGACGTGATCCGGGAAGAGTCACTCGTCTGGGTGGCAGGTTTCAGATTTCTCGTGGCAACGGTCGGGTTGGGAGTGTTCGCTGTAATCGTTGGCAAAGGGCGATCACTCCTCATGGGATTGCAACGGCGCGATCTCTGGAAGTTCACCGTGCCGATGGCGCTACTGGGTCCTTTCCTCGCCACGTTGTTCTGGATCGGTGGTTTCAAATATGAGACGGTCGGTCGGGCCGCAATCTACAACCAGCTGTCGACGGTTTTTATCATTCTCTTAGCGTGGATGATTCTCAAAGAACACCTCACGCGTCGCAAGGTAGCGGGCGTTTGTCTTGCGATTGTCGGAGCGGTGATCGTCGGGTTGGGCTAGGAGGCCATTTGATTTTCCGATTCTGTTTGATGAAGCGTTTCAGCTTTCTCACCAGCTGAATTTGACTCATGAGTATCCGGATGATCTCAAAGAGGGTAATTTTGGGTTAGGGGCCAATCTTCCTGAAATCTACAGGTATGACTGTTGCAGCCTAGCTAGGCGAAGAAATGAAATATCCGGCAAGCACGGATGTGGAGTTGTTTGCGGCATGAAGGACAAAGCTCATCCTGAGGTTATCGGTCTTCATGCGAAGCCACCCAAGGGCGAACGAAAGAAAGAGTAGCGGAACGAAAAAGGTGATTCCGTGAACGATCGCAAAGAGGAAAGAGCTGATGATGAGTGCCGCCTTGGCTCCCCACTTGCGGTCAAGTGAGTCGTAGAGAAAACCGCGAAAGAACACTTCTTCGTAGAAGGGTATTGCGATGCCGACGATGAGCACCGTGCCGGCCAGTTGGAGCAGGTTCTCGCTCTTGATGAAGAGGCTGACCAACTGTTGGTCGAGGCTGCGGTCGAGGATGAGTTCATAGACTTTGCTGTACCCCATGGCGATGACCTGCATGCCGACCACGCAACCGACAACGATACCGATTCCTTTGAGGAGATTCTTAGGGCCACTGTAAAGTGGGCCTGAGCCAAAGTAGCGTTCGCGACCACCAAAGTGTATCGCGAGCAGGGCGAACGTGGTCACGATGATCGCGCCGATCCAGTGACCGACTCCGTTGTCGAGACCGGGCAGCCTGATATTAAAACCGATGCCAGCCGTGAGGATCGATGTCGATACCCACATGATCGTGAGCCAAAGTCCCGGGCCTGGGCTGCCCTCGGCGTTCCAGGCTTGGCGGGAGCGCTTCAGGAGGAAAGCGAAGAACAGGATCAGAAGAACAGGAACTGCCCAGGCGAGGGGACCGTTGAGACCGAGTGAGTCTTTGCTCATCTCGAGGAATTCATCGGGATCGATTTTGGAGATATCACCATTGAGCACGGCAGCGGAGATCTTGTTGGCCTTGGCTCGCTTCAGGTCTCGCAAACCCGTCTTGGAGAGATTGGGGATTTCGAGCAGCTTCGCTTCGGCTCTCTCAGCATAGTCGTAAGCCTTCGGGTAATCCTTGAGATAGATGTAGCGCTTGGACTGGTGAAGGAGAACCGAAGGGTTTTCGGGAACGGCTTTTTCCGCCCGATCGAGAATTTCACCGGCACGGTCAAAATCGATTTCAGCATTGTACCATCCGAACAGGTAGACACTGGCGAGAGAGACGCCGAGGCCTGCCACCTGCGCGCCTCCGGAGTCGAGGAGTTCATCAAAGAGGGCCTCTGCCCTGTCAAAGTAACCGGCTTGCTCTTCACGCTCGTTCCGAAGCACGGAACCGATGTGATAGTAGTGGTTTGCGAGGGTAAGAAGGCCAACAGGCGAGTCGTGTTCAAGACCTTTCCGGAAGGCTGCTTCCGCTTTCGCGAGGTCCTTCTCCACAGAGACACCAGCGAGGTAAAAGAAACCAATCGCCCAGACCTGGGGAGCTGTCCCGTCTTCGGCTTTTCGCTGCGTTTCCGGAAAGACTTCCTGTTCAAGGCGCTTCCTGACTTCTTCCGGGGGGAGATCGAGCAGTTTACCGTCCTCTCCCTTGATACCCCAGATGAACTGGCCTTCGTCGTTGGACCGGATCGAAAAGCCGAGCTTCTCGCTGGAAGGCTTGTCCTGCGCCCCAAGGAAGCTCACAGTTGCGAGCAGGCAGGCGATGAGTCGCCGATAGGTTCCGGTTCTTGTTTTACCCATAGGTTGGGCAAAACGATACGTCCTCTTTGACGATTTTGAAATTAAAAGCCGCGAATTTAATAATTTCTAGAAAAAACTATTTACCGGATTGTTGCCGTGATGCTTCGACTTTGAGGTTGTGGTGAACTTCGGGCTGCCACATGGCGGGTTGCCCTTTTCTTTGGGTGGCAAGCCAGTTAAGGGCGGGGTGATGGAGAGGGGCAATCCGCGGAGGGGGACGCAATACCTGCTGTATTTCGGTGGCCGGGAGATAGAGCCGCCACCGGTGTTGTCTTGACCGCGTCGTTGTCTTGCCGCCATTCTATTCGAGTTCGTATTCTTAGAACTCCAGCCATGACAATCCGCTTACGCTCGACCCTTGAACGGCCTTTATGGTCAATCCTGTTTGCAATCGGTATGGTCATGGGTGCTTTCGCTGGGGTTCCTGTGTTGGATGCCAAGCCACTGAAAGTCTATCTCCTTGTCGGTCAGTCCAATATGCAGGGGCACGCCAGGACCACCACGATGGAGCATCTTGGAATGGATCCTGAAACAGCCCCGTTGCTCGCCGAGATGCAGGACGAGAATGGAAACCCGGTGGTTTGCGATGACGTCTGGATTTCTTACCTTTCCAACAACGGAGTCAAAGAAGGAAAACTCACGGCCGGTTTCGGCGCTGATGACAGCAAGATAGGGCCGGAGTTTACCTTCGGACTGACCATGTCCAAGCATCTCCAGGAGCCGATCTTAATCATCAAGACAGCCTGGGGAGGCAAGAGCTTGAACACTGATTTTCGTTCGCCGAGTTCAGGCCCCTATGAGTTCGGTGAATCGCAGCTTCAGCGATTTGCGCAGCAGAAAAAAAACATCGAGCAGATCAAAGCGGAGAAGGCCGAGGCAACCGGGCATTACTATCGACTCATGCTTGAACACGCAAAGAAGGTGCTCAGCGACATCGGGTCGGTTTATCCCGACTATAATGAGGCCGACGGTTATGAGCTTGCCGGCTTTGTTTGGTTCCAGGGGTGGAACGACATGGTCGACAGTGGCACCTATCCCACACGTGACCAACCGGGAGGTTATGATGCCTACAGCGTTGCGATGGCAAACTTCATTCGCGATGTCAGGAAAGACCTCGAAACTCCTGAGATGCCCTTTGTGATTGGAGTGCTCGGAGTGGGAGGACCCGTCGCTGACTACGGGCCGGAAAAGCAGCGGTATGCTGGAACCCACCAATACTATCGCGACGCGATGGCTGCACCAGCAAAGCTACCCGAATTCGCGGGGAATGTTTTTGCGGTCCTTACCGAGAACTACTGGGACCCCGAGTTAACTGCCCTGACCAATCGCGACGGGAAAGTGAAGCAGGCAGCGAAAGCCGTTCAGACGGAGAAGGGTTTGAAAGGTGCTGAAGCCCAGGCAGTGCTTGATGAGTTGCGTGCCGAAGAGTTTTCTGAGGAGGAGCTCAAGATCATGTCAGTTGGAATCTCTAACCAAGCTTATCATTACCTGGGGTCGGCAAAGATCCTTGGGCAGATTGGTGAGGCCTTTGCCGAAGCTTTGATGGAAGAATAACAAACCGCTCGTCCTGCCGGTTTAGCGGAGACCCTGACTGCAGTTTCCGCCATGGCAAGTAATTCGCGGGCCTGGACGCAAGCCTCAACCGGCAAGCAGTTGCAAGGGGAGCTCATTAAGGTCAGCGGTGAGGGGATGGATACGAGGATTACCATTCGTTCCGGAGAGCGGCTCATCGAAATTCCCCTGGCGATGTTGGTGGAAGCTGATCAGGCCTTCGTGAAGTCGTGGCAGGGCACCACAGAACCCGGAACTCCTCAAGCTGCTGCTCCAGCGGCTTCGATTGGTGATGTGGCCCTGGAGACGGTTCCTGAGGGTATCCCGGATTTTACCAAAGGAACGCTGCCACCCCGTGAAGCCAACCACGACTGGAACCTCGGGCCGACCGGTGCACGTGGCTGGATCTACAGCAATAAACTTGAGACCAGTGAAGCGCGTCAGATTTATGTGACCAAAGTGGAGGCGGGCTCTCCCGCTGAAGGGAAACTGGAAGTTGGAGACGTGATTGTCGGGATTGGAAACCAGCCTTTTTCGTACGATCCGCGGACCGAACTCGGCAAGGCCATTGTTGGCGCGGAAGCTTCGGACGGATATTTGAACCTCCTGCGGTGGAAGAAGGAGGGGATCGACACTGTAACGTTATCGTTGAAAGTCCTGGGCAGTTATTCTCCCACGGCGCCGTTCGACTGTCCAAAGTCGAGGATGATCTTCGAGCAGGGTTGCGAAGTCCTTGCGGAAAGGATGAAGCAGAATCCCACTCAAGGTAATCCGATCACTCGTTCCATGAACGGGCTCGCGTTGCTCGCCAGCGGGAAGGAAGAATATCTGCCGATTGTTCGCGAGCAGGTCGAGGGTCTCAAAGGCTACTCGGATCCGGAACGGCGAACGCTGCACTCCTGGTATTACTGACCCGTCACCATTCTCCTGGCTGAGTACACCCTGGTGACTGGTGATAAGAAATACTTCCCGGACTTAAGACGGCTCACCAGCGAGATCGTCGAAGGCCAAAGCGTTGTTGGTTCCTGGGGGCACCGCTTCATTCAGGGGAATGGAATCCTCAGTGGGTATGGCATGATGAATGCCCCCGGCGTGCCGTTGACAACCTCGTTAATTCTCGCTCGGGCAGCTGGAGTGCAGAGCGCTGAGATTGATGAGGCTATTGAGAAAAGCACCCGGCTTCTGCGCTTCTATGTCGGC
>JABSSQ010000168.1 GCA_013213905.1 Verrucomicrobiales bacterium
CGCTACCACAAGCTGCAGCCATGACCTGCCTCTCGGCTACAGCCTTGTCGCTACGCGCCACCGCCTCTGGCGGACGGCTTCCACCGAGAGGCAGGTCATGGGGAACGCAGTTCGAATTAAAGAAAAGTGTAAACGATGTCTCCGAACAGGTGTAAACCTTGTCTCCGGCCTTTACACTCCGGGCGCGCCGCCTGCCTCGCAGGCCGATTGCGATGACTTGGCTGAAGAACCGCTACCCTGCCATTTTACTCTACGGAATTTTCCTCTTCAGCTTCGGCCTCTACCTGCGCGGGCACATCGTATATCACGATGTTGAAACGTGGCCTTCCGTCCCGGCTCGAGATCTCAGCCAGAAAGGCGACACCTTCAATCAGTCCTCATACGGCAGAAACGACCCCACTAATTCACAAGTCGATACCCGCGCCGTAAGCTTCGAATACGAGGTGGATGGCACGTCATACATCGGGAGCCGTGCCTCCGCTGATTCGCGTGGCATTTCTTACGCGCGACTCGATCAACTGAACTCCGCCTCCTACAAACCCTCCAACCCGGAGATCGCGGTCCTGGTTCCGACTCCCTTCACAGGGGCGACCTTCCTGATGATCTCAGTGATCTCCGGACTGCTCGTCACCGGCCATCTCTACTTCACCATTCGCCTGCGTGAACGCAAGTCCCGCCGGTGATGCCTGTCTTCTTTCGAAAGGAAACCAGCTCTTTGCTCACTCGGATTTCTCTGCTGCTTCGACCCAACGAATGGCTTCACCGAGAAATTCCGCGCTAGCCTCCTTGTGTCCCATTCCCGGAACATCGATGAAGCGGTAATTCATCTCATAGTGCTCCCAACGCTTGCCCGTCTTCTGGATCACAGGATAATTGCGGTCTTTGTCCCCTGAGACGACGACCCATTTTTTGTCGGCACGCTCCGTTTTGGTGAAATCATCTGATGTCATCCCGGGGAAGTGACCGTAGTTGCCATTCTCGGGAAAATAGCTTTGAGCAGCATGGCTAATGGCCCCGAGGAACAATTCCGGAAACATCGCAGCGGTTAACATGGCCATGTGACCACCACCCGATATTCCTCCGACAATCCGCCGATTTGGATCGATCTGATAGGCGGCCTCGACTGTTGCCATCGCATCGATCGAAAGGCGAACGCGACGAAGCATGGGATACTTATTCCCAATTTTATCTGCGCTCACGGCGATCAAATTGAGTTCATCAAACAGAGGCAGCCACTCATTCTTCAGCCCACCCGATTCCCCCGCCTTCACGTGAAGGTAAAGCCCAAAAGGCCGGGAACCGTCATACGAGTCGGGGACATAAACGACACAAGTATCCGCCTCCGAATCGCGAACGAGCCATTCCTCGGCAGTGCCCGGATTTGAGTCCGGGTAAGCCCCGTTCTCAAATGACTTCAGAACCGATGCTCTCACCTCATCAGCAAAGTACTCCTCAGTCGACGAATAAAGCTGATTCGAGATCTTCACGCCCTTTTGGAGTCCCTTCACGATCGATGCCCTCTCCTCCTCAAGCGCTTTCAAAACCCCGGCCACCCATTCCTGATCTGCGGCTGAAAGTTTGGCCAAAGGATACGCAACTTCATTCCCGCTGATCTCAATAGTCACTTCCACATCGTCGGCTGAAACAAATGCAGCCTCGATCTTTTTGCCGTCCGTGTTGGTCCA
>JABSSQ010000169.1 GCA_013213905.1 Verrucomicrobiales bacterium
GAGGGCGGCTGGTATGTGATCGGCTACGACATTGACCGAAAAGCCAAACGCACCTTCGCGATGCAACGTATGAAAGGTGTTCGCGTGCTCAAGACCAGGTTTTTGAGGCCGGCCGACTTCACCCTGTCGGACCACCTCGGCGGCAGCTTCGGGGTCTGGCATCGCCCGGAGGACACCGGGAAAAGCCATCGCGTCACTCTGCGGTTCACCGGCTGGGCCGCCCGCATGGTATCCGAACGTCGCTGGCACCCCAGCCAGCAGATCAACTGGCGCTCTCAGAAGCAGGAGGTCCTCGATCTCATCATGGAATTGAGCAGCTTTGAGGAGATTTCCCGCTGGATTCTCAGCTGGGGCGACCAGGTCGAAGTGCTCGAACCTAAAGAACTTCGAGAAACCGTGATGGCTTCGCTCGAGGCGGCGAGGACGATCTATCGACGCTGACGCCGTGCTCGAAACCGTAGACAGCCTCTATGCAGCCCGGCGTCGGACAATGACAGGGTGAGGCCTCGATTTTACCGGCTAACAGCTTGGCATCGAATCCGCGACCAGCCAAGATACCCTAACATGGCCCGATGGTTCTACAATCGCCCTTCTGAATGCTGCGACGAAGCCGAGATCAAAGTCGCTAACAAGCTGCGTCGCCTCAGCAAGCGATGGACGATCCGGTGGGGCTTCTACTACGTCGACAACAAAGGAGTTCGTCGCGAAGGCGATTTCCTCATCTTCGACCCGCAACACGGGTTGCTCGTGCTCGAGGTGAAGGGCACTCGCTTCCGACAATTCGCTCCGACGGGACGCTGGGAGGGCGATCCGGAGAAAGACCCTGACCACCCGCTCTTTCAACTGGACCAGGAGCACGCCGGCGTGCTGAAGGACCTCGAAGCGACCGAACCGGGATGGCGCCCGGTGAAAAAGGCGATCTGCCTGCCCAACGAGTTCATCCCGGAAGGACAAAGAACTTTCCAGGGATTGCCCCGGGACGTGTTCGTCGACGCCAAAGATCTCGACCGCATCGATTCTGTCTTTGGACGTTACTTCGACGGGGAGAAACCAAGCCACATTCAGAAGCACCGCGATGTCTTTCTTCGAACCTACGGAAAGGGTCTTTCGCGGGAAGACCTCAAGCACTTCATTGATCACAACGAGATCATTTTCCGGAAGCAGCTGACTCGTCAGTATCAGCTACTCGATATCCTCGAGAACAATCAGCAGCTCTTTGTCGAAGGCGGGGCCGGCACCGGCAAGACCTGGAATGCGGTCGAGAAAGCCGTCCGCCTGGCGGAATCAGGCGACGGACAGCACGTCCTGTTGCTCTGCTACAACATCGCCCTGAGTCGCTTTCTCAGAGATCTGGTTTCGCGCCACCCGTTGTCTCAAGGGCAAATCAGCGTCTTCCAGTGGGAAGAGCTGGCCCGCCACGTCCTCGATTCCTGCCATATAGGCTACCAACCACCGGCGGATGACACGTCGGATGAGGCCACGCAATATTTCTATGAACGCGAGCTCCCCGAGTTTTTGCTCGAGTGTGTGCGGGAGGAAGATTTTGCCGCCTCCCTCCCCCGCTTTGATGCGCTGGTGGTCGATGAGGCCCAGGACCATGACACGGCTTTCCACCAGGATTTTAAGGATAAAGGGCCTCACACGGAATGCGGCTGGTGGTCGATCTACCTGGCGTTGCTCAAGGAAGGCGCGGCCGCTCCCATCGCGCTCTTTTATGACGTGGCCCAGCGCCCTCCCTTCCGGGGGCGGGGCGGGTTCGATGCCGCATTGATTTCGGAGCAATTGAGCCAACCCGCTTTCGCGCGACTCCCGCATGCGCTTCGCTACACCCAACCTCTATTCGACTTTCTTCAAACCTTGAGCGCCCCCGGCTCTGACCGACTCATCGAACAGCTTTCTGAACCCGAGGACCTTCCCGAAGGCCCGGAGGTCGTAGCGATTAATCTCGACTCCCCGGATGCCGCATCCGTCTGTGAGTCGGTTTCCGACGTGGTGAAAACCTGGCTTCACGATGGCTATTGCGAGATCAGTGATATCCTCATCCTGCATGCCCGGACTCACCTGGAGAACAGCGTCCTCGGAGGATGCGAAGAAATCGCGGAATTCCCCGTGGTGGAATACGGGAAGGCCATCCAGCCCGAGGAAAAGGTGATCCGACATCTGTCGATCAATCGAGCCAAAGGCCTCGACGCCACCGCCGTGATTCTGGTGGGGATGAAGCCGTTTCAAAGCCTCACTCACATCGATCAGCAATACAGCTACTTCATGGGCGCCAGTCGGGCCAAACAGTTGCTGGCGGTGATTCACGGCTGAGACACCGGCGACCGCCGTCAAAGAAATCCAAGACCCCATGAAACAATCGTTCAAACCCGACCATTGTCCCGTATGCGGGCCGCGGGCGTTTCTTGTCCCGCAAACTTCCACGGTCTTTCATCTCCTCATGACCGTGCTCACTCTGGGGCTGTGGCTCATCATCTGGTTCATCGCTGAGCTGACCAAGCAACCTCCCTACTGCAGCACCTGCGGCAGAACCCAAGCCTCCGCCGGCAGGGTCGTGGATAAGGCCGTGTCAGCCAACCTCGAGGAACTCGCCGACCTGAGGAGACAATTTGAGGAAATCGGGCAGGCCATCGCCCGCTTGAGCGAAGAAGAAATCGCGGCGATCGAATCCCGCGGGATCACTTCGCTTCCCTCGCTAACCGCGTGTGACGACTTCGACTTTTCCCTACCGGCCTACTCCAGCCTTGGTGACTTGAATCACCACATGAGCCGGATCCGCCTTGAAGCGATTTCATTACTGGATCGCCTTGAGCTCATTTTAGGCGGGCGGCCATCGCCCGTGTCACGCTCAAGCTAGCGGCCCGGATTCGGATGGAAATCGTTCCTCCGCCCGGGGAACGGGCGGTGCCGGTCCGGCTCGCGACGCCTCAAACCACCACAGAACGCGCCCGCCCCGAGCGCAGGCGAAACGAATTCGTTACAACAGTTATTCCCGCATCACGGCAAAAGCACTCATTTTCCTGTGTTGCGGCCCTGCTCCGGTTTGGCTAAGTTTCCGGTCATGAAAATCACCCACCTGGTTTTTTCCCTTTCTTTAACCGCTGGCCTGGCTTTCGCAGACAAGCAGGCTGCGACTGATGTGGATCCTTTCGACGACCCGGGAAATGCTCCCGCTCCCGAGGCTCCGGCGGATCCGTTTGGCTCGATCGAAGATTACGAGCCGGCTCCGGACTACACCATGGAGGTCGACCGCGAGCGCGGGGCGTTCATTCTCCCGGCCGGGGACGGCAGCTACCATCCCGGCAGTCACTTTGCCAACTGGACCTGGATGATGAACAGCGAACGCTGGGGCAACTACTACGTCGGCCTGATCTACGATTCCTCCCGCCCCAAGCTGGGCGTCCAGCTCAAGGTCGGCCAGGGCAAGGACAATGTGCTCAAGGGCTACGCGCCGCGCACCAGCGCCCTTCGAAACAATGATCCCCTCGTGCTCGGAACGGCCTACCTCGCCGAGCCCGGCGAATACCCGGTCGCGCTGCTGACCGGCGATCAGTCCAATGTGCCTTCCTTCAAGGTGAAGGGCATCCGGTTCAGCCCCGCTCCCGAGTCCGAGCCGCTTGGCCAGTCCATCGACGGCACCATCAACCTGGAAGCCAAAACCGCGAC
>JABSSQ010000017.1 GCA_013213905.1 Verrucomicrobiales bacterium
CTGTTCGTTCCTCATCATCACCTTCCTCTTTCACCGGATTCCGCCTCGCAGTGAGATACACGAAAATGCGGTTTCCTCTTCTGAGTCATCGTGATAAATCATTGTCGTCTTTTCCCGAGAGTTTCTCCCGAATGGCCTCCCCCGATTCAGATTCCGCGAAGCATTGGTCCAAAGCTGCGATTGCCAGTCTCATCCTGGCGATTGCCGGATTCTTCTCCGTGGGAATCGTCGTCGGCCTGTTCCTTGCCGCGATTGCTGTGGTGTGCGGGCACGTGGCACGTCACAATGCAAAAGAGCAAAATCTCCACGGCGGCAAAGTGGCAGTAACAGGAATCGTGATTGGTTACCTGGCGATGCTGTCCTTCCCTTTCTGGATGATGATTGCCGTCGGGACTCTGCCTGCTCTTTCGATCTACGAAGAAGGGAAAAACGAAAGTAATCGCGAAGTCAGTAAAATCCGGGTCGAGAGCCTGTTCGCGGCGTGCGAAGACTTCGCCCGTGAGAACAGTGGCCGCTATCCGGTGGAGTGGGAGCAGCTGGCCGGCCGATACATCCCCGGTCACGAATTGCGAAAGCTGCTTCACAGCCCCTACAAGGGCGGAGTCGCACAGGCCTTTGAAATTGTTCCCCACGATCGCCCGGTGCTTCCGGCGATTGCCGATTCGGTCATCGTGATCCAGGAGATTGCTCCGAAAACGGAACCTCAAATTGCTGTGGTTTATGCCAACGGCACGGTAAAATCGATTCACAATCCCGATCACGAATGAAGACTTTCCCATGGCTCCCCGGTTTGCTGGCCGCCCTTGCTGCGACCTGCGCGCACGCCGATAGCAGCGCAATTTATATCGCTGCGACGGAGACAGAGGAACTCAAAGCCAAAGACGGACAAAAAGTAACGGTTTACGGTGAAACCTCCGGCGCGGGCAAATCGTCGTCGGGGACGAATTTTGTGAACTTTGAGGGAGGCGAATTCTATCTCGTAACCTTCAAGACTGACTTGAACCTGTTTCCTGACGGCGAACCAGCCGACCTTTATGATGGCAAACGGCTGGCCGTCACGGGAGTGATGTCGATCTACCAGGGGAAGCCTCAGTTTAAGCTGACTTCACCCGAACAGGTCAGGATCCTCGAAGCGGACGAAGAGTTTCCGCCGAAACAGGAGGAGATGAAAGAGACTCCGAAGCCTGAGGCCAAACCCGAGGCTGCTCCGGAAACGGAGCCGAAGCCCGAAGAGGAGCCCAAGCGGAAGCCGCCGGTCGACCCGTCAGAATATTTCAAGTAGGTCGCTTTGCCGCGGCCTTACATTCCAACGGCTGAGCGAACGCGGTCGGTCACTTCCCGGGCCTTTTCGCGGGCGCGTTTGGCGCCTTCCTCGAGAACGCCGTCGACATAAGACGTGTCGTTGACGAGTTCCTCGCGACGCTCGCGCATCGGGGCAAAATGGTCGCGAATCGCTTCGAAGAGCGTCTGCTTGTAGTGACCGTAGCCTTCACCGCCCGCCCGGAAGGAATCCTCCATCGCCTTCACCTCTTCTTCGGATGCAAAGAGGCTGTAGAGCTGAACGATATAGCTGTCAGTGGGATCCTTGGGATCTTCGACCGGAGTGGAGTCGGTCACGATCTTCATGATCTTTTTGCGCAGCTTCTTCTCGGTTTCTTCGAAGATGTCGATCGTGTTGTCGTAGCTCTTACTCATCTTCTGACCGTCGAGGCCCGGCACGGTGGCGGTGGCTTCGCGGATCTGGGGAGTCGGAATGACGAGCAGGTCCTCGCCGTAGCGATCGTTGAACTTCTGCGCGACATCACGGGTGAGCTCGAGGTGCTGCTTCTGGTCCTTGCCGACCGGCACCACGTTGGAGTCAAAAATGAGGATGTCCGCTGCCTGGAGCAGCGGATAGGCGAAGAGACCGTGAGAGGGCGAGATGCCCTGCGCGATCTTGTCCTTGTAGGAAACGCAGCGCTCCAGCATGCCCATCGGTGTGACGCAGCTCAGGATCCAGGAGAGCTCGGTGACTTCCGGCACGTCAGACTGTCTCCAGAAGGTGGCCTTGGCCGGGTCGAGACCGCAGGCGAGAAAGTCGATCGCGAGCTCGCGAACGTTGGCGCGCAGCACGGCCGGATCGTGAGTCGAAGTGAGCGCATGGTAGTCGGCAATGAAGTAGAAAGCCTCGCCTTCGTCCTGGAGGGCGATGGCGGGTTTCATCATGCCAAAGTAGTTCCCGATATGAGGGCGACCACTGGGTTGGATGCCGGAGAGAATTCGCATAGCAACTGAGGTGTGCCCCTCCAAAGCGGAGCGGGCGGGGGGAATGATTCAACAGCCTTTCGGTGAAATCAAATGCCGACGAAAAATAGGTGTTCAAAAAACACTGTTCACTTTTTTACTGGACTCTTGAACAGTATCTTGTATTCTGTCTGAAATTCTTTGGCATATTATGGTTGAACTGCTATCTCCTAACGACAAAGAGGCCGGATCCCCGTCCGCTCCTTCCACCCCAACTAGCGAAAGCAAAGTCAACGAGAACACCGAAGCAGCGAAAGCGAGCAAAACTTCGAATACTTCAAAGTCTTCGAATACTTCAAAGTCTTCGAATACTTCGAAAAGTTCCCGTAAAGCGACTCCCAAATCCTCATCCACTCCCTCAACTAAATCCGTTCCCAAGAAATCTGAAATGGCTGCCTCAAAGACTGACAAAGAAGCGAACCGTATTGCCGAAGCCCGATCTAAGAATCTCGACCTCGCCATTTCCCAGATCCAGAAAGACTTCGGCGAAGCTGCCATCATGCGGCTTGGATCTGAAAATCACATGGATGTCGAGGTCATTCCAACCGGCAACCTCATCATTGACCGCGCTCTCGGGGCCGGCGGATTCCCCCGTGGCCGAATTGTGGAAGTCTACGGTCCTGAATCTTCCGGTAAAACGACTCTTACTCTGACCAGTGTTGCCCAGGCACAGAAAGCCGGCGGCCTCGCTGCTTTCGTCGATGTGGAACACGCCCTCGACCCGCAGTACGCCCGCCGTCTTGGCGTGGACCTCGACAACCTGCTTCTTTCCCAGCCCAGTTCCGGTGAGGAAGCGCTCCGTATCGTGGAGACGCTGGTTCGTTCAAATGCGCTCGATGTCATCGTGCTCGACTCTGTCGCCGCTCTCGTGACCAAGCAGGAACTCGATGGTGAAATCGGTGATGCGACCGTGGGTGCCCAGGCCCGTCTCATGAGTGCTGCCCTGCGAAAGCTCACTGCGATTATCTCCAAGGCCCGCACCGTGGTGATCTTCACCAACCAGATTCGTGAGAAGGTCGGCATCATGTTCGGCAATCCCGAAACTCAGCCCGGTGGTCGTGCGCTTAAGTTCTACAGCTCGGTTCGCTGCGACATTCGCCGCACCGGTGCCATCAAGAATTCCGACGGCTCCGTTGCCGGTAACCGCACCAAGCTGAAGGTGGTGAAGAACAAGGTAGCGCCTCCCTACGGCGAAGCTGAGTTCGATATCATGTTCAACGAGGGGATCTCAGCCGCCGGCTCGCTGCTCGATCTCGCGATTGAAAACGATATTCTCCAGAAGCGAGGATCCTGGATCAGCTACAAGGGATCTCAGCTCGCGCAGGGTCGCGATGCTGCGAAAGAGGCGTTGAAGGCGGATGAAGCGCTCTACGCCGAGATCGAGGCCGAAGTGAAGGCCGCGATGGATGCAGCTGAGTAGGTTGTGGCGGCGAATGCCGCCAACTTCTTGCTCTTGATCATACTCCTGATCTTGCTCTTTCCGGTTGAAACTAATCGGAGGAGTTGGCTCAGGAGTTTTCCGCACCGTGGTGAGCGGTGCTAGGCAGTCCTTAGGCCCATTCTTGCTTCTCCCTGTTAGAGAAGGGAGCAAGAGCAAGAGCAAGAGCAGGAGCAGGAGCAAGAAAAGCAGCCGCGCTTCGCGGTTGCTGCTTAAGCCGAATGCTCTGTCACAAAAGCCTTTATGGCTTCCGGCGTCGCCTCCACAGCATACTTCACCTGCTTTTTCTTCTTCAGGGCTTCGAGTGACTCGTCCTCCGGGACTTCTCCGATCGCTTTCTTGATCACATCGGGGAACTTGGCCGCGTGAGCCGTGGCCAGGACGACGTTGGTCTTGGACAGATCCAGGTCCTGGAAGCCGCACGCGGTGTGAGGATCCACGACGTAGTCGTAGGTCTCTTTCACAGCCTTGATGTTGCGAAGAACATCTTCATCGTTGCAGGCAACCGCCTCAAAGTTACTCGCGTCAAAATTCGGGACGGTGAGAGTGCCGTTCGCCATGAACTCCGCCATCTGGGAGAGCGTCTTGTCGGCGTCCTTTTCGTTGTGGTAGTAAAGGAAGCGTTCGAAGTTTGAGGCGACCTGAATGTCCATGCTTGGAGCATAGCTCGGGAGAACCGCTTCCGGCTCGTATTCCCCCGTATTGAAGAGACGGCAAAGGATGTCGTTCTGGTTGGTGGCCACCACAAACTGATCGACCGGGAGTCCCATCTGGTGAACCATCCAGCCGGCGAAAATATTTCCGAAGTTGCCGGTCGGGACCACGAAGTTCACATCGTCTCGGTTCTCTGGTGGTAGCTGCATGTAAGCGTGCACGTAGTAGACCGCCTGGGCGAGGATGCGAACGATGTTGATGGAGTTGATCGCTGAAAGGCGGAGTTCCTCCTTCGTCTTAAGGTCGCCCATCAGCTCCTTCACGATGGCTTGAGCGTCGTCGAAAGAACCCTTGATCGGGATGGGGAAAATGTTGTCGGCCCCGGTGCAGGTCATTTGACGCTCCTGCAGCTTGGAAATACGGCCTTCGGGATAGAGGACAAAAGCGTTCACGCCTTTCTTGTCAGCGAGGCCGGCAATGGCAGCTGAACCCGTGTCGCCGGATGTCGCGCCAAGCACGTTGATGGTTGTGCCGGTGCGCTCAATCTGTTCCTCGAAAAGGTTACCTATGAGTTGAAGGCCAAAGTCCTTGAACGAAAGGGTAGGGCCGTGGAAGAGCTCAAGCACGAACTGATTATCTGACAACTGGATGAGTGGGGCGCTCATCGTGTCGCTGAAGTCGCCGTAGCTCTTGTCGACGATTTCTACGAGATGGTCCGGGTCGTGATCGGAATCAAAGAGACCAAGGATATCCCAGGCGAGAGCCGGGTAGGGAAGGGCGTCTTCGATCAGGAGATCGCTGGGAAGAAGGGGGAGGTTCTTCGGCACGTAGAGTCCGCCATCGGGAGCGAGGCCGTTTGCAAAGGCATCAAAGAAACTGACCGGGTCGCTGCCGCCGCGTGTCGAAACAAATTGCATGAGTAAAGCTAAAGCGTTTTTGGAGGTTGGAAATCGGAAATTGCAGGAGTGTCTCAGCCGAGGTCTTCCACTCGCAGAAGCACGGGTGATTCGCAAACACAATCAAGTTTGCTAATTCGTTCGAGCGCTTCCTGGACAACCCCGAACGGGGCGTAGTGGAGCATCAGGACAATGGGAGCGGTCTCCTCGTCGTGGTCCTCGGGTTGGATCAATGACAGGATGCCGACGTCGAGTTCGCCGAGCACAGCGGCAATCTGGGCGAGGACTCCGGGGCGGTCTTCGACTTCGACGCGGAGGTAATATTTGGAAACACTGTCCTCGATGGGGGCGGGATTGCCGTAGAGGCCGTGGGTCACAAAGCCTGAGCCTTCTGATGAACCGAGGCGGGCGGTCACGTCCGCGATATCCGCAATCACTGAACTGGAAGTCGGGTCCTGCCCGGCACCGGAGCCGTAGAAGAGCGTCTCGCCGACGACATCGCCCTGAACCAGGATGGCGTTGAAGACGCCTTTTACGGAGGCAAGAATGTGATTGTTGGCGATCAGGGACGGCTGGACCCGCACTTCGATCGCGCCGGTGTCTTCATGAAGCTGAATGATGGCCAGCAGTTTGATGGTGTAACCGAGCTTCTCGGCAAAGGCGATGTCCTCGCGATGGACGTTTTCGATGCCTTCCACGTGGATTTTGTCGCAGGGAACCCAGCATCCGTAGCTGAGTGAGGCGAGGATGATAGCTTTGTGGGCTGCGTCCCAACCGTTCACGTCGAGGGTCGGGTCGGCTTCTGCGTATCCGAGTTGCTGGGCCTCTCCGAGGGCGGTCTCGTAGTCGAGCCCGGCTTCGGTCATGCGGGTCAGAATGTAATTGCAGGTACCGTTGATGATACCGGCCATCGTCTGGATATGGTTGCCGATGAGTGACTCCTGCACTGTTTTGATGATCGGAATGCCACCGGCGACGGCTGCCTCGTAATAGATTGGCTGCCCATGCTCTTCAGCGATGGCGAAGAGCTCCTGTCCGCGTTCGGCTAACAGGGCCTTGTTGCCTGTCACCACGGCTTTGCCGTTTTCGACGGAGGCTTTGACCAAATCGAAAGCGCGATCGACTCCACCAATCAGTTCGACAATCAGGTCGATCTCAGGATCCTGAACCAATTCATCCAGATCGGTGGTGACAAGGTCCGCCGGCATCTCAACGGTGCGGGCCTTAGTCAAATCACGAACCGCAATACGGCTGACAACAAGCTCCTTTCCCGTGCGCTCGCGCAGGAGGTGCTGGTTCTTTTCAATGTTCTTGTAGACTCCAGCGCCAACGTTGCCGAAGCCTGCGAGACCGATTTTGAGGGTGGATACCGACATTTCCCGCAAAAGAAGTTCTCCGAAGGCCTCTACGCAAACGGATTCTTCGACCTTTCGCATATCCTAACGAACTGGAGGCCTCAGAACGGCGTCATTCGGGATTTGCATTCAATCCGGCTCCGTGTCCTACTGCCCGCCATGAAACTTCCCTTTCTTCTCTCAGTTTTGGCGCTGGGCGCCCTGATTACCGCTCCGGCCCAGTCCGAGGACGGATTCATTGAGCTTTTTGACAGCAAGAGCCTCGAAGGCTGGACTCCTTCCAAAGAAAATCCGGATTCCTATTCGGTAAAGGACGGCAAGCTCATCGTGAAAGGCGGCCGCAGTCACCTTTTCTACACCGGAGAGGTTAACGGTGGGAAATTTAAGGATTTTGAGCTCAAGGTTCGCGCCAAGACATTCCCAAACGCCAACAGTGGTGTCTATTTTCACACGGAATACCAGGACGAAGGCTGGCCCAGCAAGGGCTACGAGTGCCAGGTGAATTCCACCCACAAGGATCCTAAGAAGACCGGCAGCCTTTACGGAGTGATCAACATTCTCGTGCTGGCCGAGGGCCAGAATCCCCCGAAAGGCGGCGAGCATATCGAGCGAGACAAAGCTCCGAGCACCGACGGCGAGTGGTTTGACTACCATATCATTGTCAAAGGTCGCGACATCGAGATCAAGGTAAACGGGGAAACGACCGTCAAATACACCGAGCCCGAAGGCGGTCCGGCCTCGAACTTCGGGGGGCGCCGTCTCTCCGAGGGCACCTTCGCCATCCAGGCTCACGATCCTGACAGTGAGGTGCACTACGAGCGTTGGGCGGTGAAGCCGCTCTAGTTCAAGCCCTGCCGAAGCAGGAATCCGCGGAAATCCTAAAATTTTCCGGTTGTTTTTCCCGTTTTGGCGGCTATTACTTTCTCCCCCGCGAAAATCCGGTCTTCCGAAGGCTCGCAGAGGTGGAACGGCTCGATAGCTCAGTTGGTAGAGCAGAGGACTGAAAATCCTTGTGTCCCCAGTTCAAATCTGGGTCGAGCCACCACCCCACTTAACCCGCCGTGAGGCGGGTTTTTTTGTATCCTCAGGGCGCAACGTTCAATGGAATCCGAAGAGAGCCATGAATTTGAAGTCGTGATTTCGCGGCAGGACGTCGATGTGGCGTTGAAGCGTTTCATTTTTCGCGGCGCTGGAAAAAGTGCGTTGGTCGGAGTTCTGTGTTGTGTGGCCTACCTGGCCTATGACTTCAGCGCCGGTGGGGTTGGTTTGCTGAGCATTTGCATTCTTGTTCTGCTGGGATTGTTGATCCTGTTGTATCTCTCAGCGTGGATGATCCGGCGCAGAAAAATGCACGCTCTCGTCGACCAGTTGGGCAAGAAACCGGTCAGCTACTTCCTCTATGAAGGCGGTATCGGAGTGGAATCGACTATCGGTGACTCCCACTTGAGATGGGACCAGATCAAGAAACTGTGGATCGATCCGGACGTGGTGATGCTTTTCTATTCGCGGAATGCCTACGCAACCATTCCCACCAGGCAAATTCCCCGAGAAGCTCGGGATTTTCTGGAAACTACAGTGCGTGCAAAAGGCGGGAAAGTTCTAACAAACCTTTAGTTGGCCGAGATCGCATCCACTAGTTTCGGGGGATTGAAAGAAATGCGTTTGTTAGGGGAGCTTCTCCCTAACACAAAACACATTCTCTTATGATAGTTGCAGCTTCCGCCGCCTTCGCGTTCAGTTTAATCACCATCATTGCTGCCCTGTGCTCGCAGGAGATAAAAGGAACCTCAATGGAGGGATTTATCCCGTCAATGATGCTGATCGGAGCGATCGCTCTAATTGTTATCTTTGTTTCCCAGCAACGAGGCTTGCTGGATAGGCTAGTCTGCTCGCTGCTTGATTTGCGAGTGAAAAAAATAGCTGTACCTATGCCAATAGCTCGGAGACTACGCGAGCTGGCTCGACACCCGTAAGCCTCATGTCGAGACCTTGAAAGGGGTAGCTGAAGCGCATGTGGTCGAGCCCTAACAGGTGAAGCATGGTGGCGTGAAGGTCACGCACGTGAACGACATCGTCGACGGCGTTGTAGCCGAGTTCATCGGTGGCACCGTGACTGATTCCACTCTTGATTCCGCCTCCGGCCATCCACATGGAAAAACCCTTGATGTGGTGATCACGACCGGGGTCTCCCTTGCCTTGGAACATGGGAGTGCGTCCGAATTCGCCTCCCCAGATGACCAGGGTGTCATCGAGCAGTCCGCGTTGCTTCAGGTCTGTCAGGAGCGCCCAGGTCGGGCGATCGGTCAGGCCGCAACAGATGTCCATGTACTTTGCGAGATCTCCGTGGTGATCCCACCCACGGTGGTAAAGGTGAATGAATCGTGTGCCACGCTCGGCCAGTCTTCGGGCGAGCAGGCAGTTTGACGCGTAGGAGCCGTCCCCGGGTGTTGCGCCATAGAGATCCAGAACGTGTTGCGGTTCGTGACTGATGTCGACCAGTTCGGGTACCGAGGTTTGCATCCGGTAAGCCATCTCGTAGGCCGCAATGCGGGTATCGATCTCGGGATCGAGGACGAGTTGGTTTCGCTTTTGATCGAGCTGGTTGATCGTGTTGACGAGCGAAGACTGCTGGATGTCGGAGACACCCTTTGGATTTCGAACGTAGTGAACGGGGTCCCCCGTGGAGTTGAACTCAACGCCCTGGTATTTCGACGGTAGAAAGCCTGCGGACCACTGTCGTGAAGCAATGGGCTGAGGGTTGCGCCCTCCCACACTGGTGAGGACGACGAAGCCGGGGAGGTCTTCGGTTTCGGAGCCGAGGCCGTAGGTCGTCCATGCGCCCATCGAGGGGCGACCGCTGATGGCGGTGCCTGTGTTCATGAAAGTGTGGGCGGGATCGTGATTGATCTGTTCGGTCACCATGGAGCGGACCACGGCAATGTCGTCCGCGATCTTCGCCGTCCATGGCAGGTAGTCGCTGATGAGCTGCCCGCTTTGCCCGTGTTTTCGAAATTTGCTGAGATGCCCCAGTACCTTCAGTTCCTTTCCCTGCAGTTGGGCGATCGGTTGCCCCTTGGTGAAGGATTCCGGCATCGCTTTCCCGTCGAGGGCATCCAGTTGCGGTTTGTAGTCGAAGGTCTCGAGGTGGGAAGGACCACCGGCCATGCAGAGAAAAATGACGCGTTTCGCTTTCGGGGCGAAGTGAGAGATCCCCCTGGGGATTTCGCCCGACGCGGCGGCGAGGTCCCTGCCCAGTAAACTGGAAAGGGCAGCAGAACCCAGACCGAGGCCAGAACGGCCGAGAAAGGTGCGGCGCTGAAGGGCGTTGTGATGGTTCTGCCAGGGCGTCATATCAGTTCCGGGTGATTGTTTCGCTGAGGTTGAGCAGAGCTCGGGTGACGGCACTCCACGAGGCCAGCTCTACGGGTGAGATGCTCCCGGGAGATTGGAATTGGCCCAGGCTGACAAATTCCGTCGCGGTTTCGACGTTGGAATCATATTCCGCCTGAGTCTGGGTGAAGAGGTTACGCAGGAGTTGGGATTCTTCTTCATCAGGAGAGCGGGAGAGGCACAGGCGGTAGGCGAAATCCAGTCGATCGTCGAAAGTTTCTCCTCCCTCCTCGATAACGCGCGCGGCAAAAGCTCTCGCAGCTTCCACGAAGGTCGGGTCGTTGAGCAGAACTAGCGCCGCGTTCGGGGTGTTGGATCGGGGGCGCTGCGCCGTACACTCTTCCCGGCTGGGTGCGTCCATCGCTTTCATCATGGGGTGGAGGAACATACGCTGCCAGTGCACGTAGACTCCGCGCCGCCATTGGCGAGCGTCGTTGTGTTGCTTGTAAGTGCGCGTGGGGAAGTTGAGGTGCTTGAAGTAGTCGACGGGCTGGTACGGTTTGACGCTGTCACCGCCCAGGCGGGCGGGTTTTAAGTCAGGGCGATGGAGGACGAGCAGGCCGCTCACGGCGAGCGCGTTGTCCCGGAGGATTTCGGCGGGAAGTCGGTAGCGGGACTGGCGTGCGGTGAGCTGATTGTAAGGATCCAGTGCAAGCAGCTCCTCCGCGGAAACCGAGGACTGACGGTAGGCGCGGCTGGTGACGATCAAGCGAATAAGTTCCTTAACGTCCCAGTCACTTTCGATGAACGAGATGGCGAGGTTGTCGAGGAGGCGGGCGTTCGCCGGGGGGACTCCCTGGCCGCCGAAATCCTCCAGTGACCGGGAGATGCCCGTTCCAAAATAAAGATACCAGAAGCGGTTGGCAAAGACCCGCGCGGTGAGACCGCCGACGCCGTCCTCGGCATCAGTGAGCCAGTTGGCCAGGTCGAGGCGTGTGGGGATGTCTCCTTCGTGGGAAATCGTTCCCATGAATTCAGGAATGGCTGGTTTCACCACTTCGCCGCTGTCGTCCTGCCAGTTGCCCCGGGGGAGAACTCGCGTTTCCCGAGGTGGCTTGGCTTCAGTGATCATGGTGAAGCGGCCTTCCTTGTGGATCATCCGTCGTTCGAGCTCGAGTTGATCCCACTTTTTCCGAACGTCTGCAGGAATCAGTTCCGTGATCCATTTTTCGATTCCGGCGATTTCTTTCTTCGCTGCGTCTTTTGCTTTCTGGTCCTTGCCGACTTTGAGTTTGGCAGTGAGAGCCGCCTTTCCAGCTTCAAGTTTGCGTAGTTCCTCGACCGTGGTTTCGTCGAGGAGTTCATCGACCTGTTTCTTTAATTCTTTGAGTCGAGCTTCGTTCGCATCGGAATGAAAAAGCATCTCCGGAGGCCGATTGGTCGGCAGGGTGTTGCCGTTGTATCCGCTGTCATGCACATCGGCAAAGAAGGCAGCGAGCGTGTAGTGGTCCTTAAGAGTGTACGGGTCGTACTTATGATCGTGACACTGAGCACAGCCGACCGTGGCGCCCATCCAGACAGCGGACAGGTTGCGGACCCGGTCGGCGGCGTAGATGGCGTTGTATTCCTTGGCCTGGATGCCACCTTCGTGGGAAGTCTGCAGCAGGCGGTTGTATCCGGAGGCGACCTTCTGCCATTTGCTGCTGTCTTCGATGAGGTCGCCGGCGAGTTGTTCGCGAGTGAACTGATCGAAGGGCAGGTTCTGATTGAAGGCCCGAATTACGTAGTCGCGATAGGGGGAGATGTTGTGATCCTGGTCTCCGTGGTAACCCACCGTGTCGGCGAATCGGACGAGGTCGAGCCAGTAGATGGCTAAGCGCTCGCCAAAGTGGGGCGAGTCGAGCAGCTCATCGACCAGTTCGGCCCAGGCTAACTCTGGATCTTCGGCCTGGACAAATTTTTCCACCCGTTCGGGGGTGGGGGGTAGTCCGGTAAGATCGAAATGGAGTCGCCGGATCAGGGTGACGGGATCGGCGTCGGGAGCTGGCTGCAGCTTTTTTCTCTCCAGTTTGGCGAGGACGAAGTGATCGATGAAGTTGGCAGGCCAGTCGGCATTCTGCACCTTGGGAAGGGGATTTTTCTTCGGTGGGACGTAGGCCCAGGGTTCCTCGTAGGTGGCGCCTTCTTCAATCCATCGTTTGAGCACAGCAATTTCAGCGGGCTTGAGATGCTTGTGGGAATTCTCCGGCGGCATGAGGTCGTCTGCATCGTCAGTGACAAGGCGACTGTAGAATTCGCTTTCACTCGGTTTGCCGGGAACGATCGCGGCGTAGCCTCCCAGGTCGGCGAGGGCGCCTTCGGGCGTGTCGAGTCGAAGATCGGCTTTGCGTTCATGGGCATCAGGGCCATGGCAGAAGAAGCACTTGTCCGAAAGAATGGGGCGGACATGCTGGTTGAAGTTGAGAGCTTCGTCGTCGCCGGTTACCACGAGAGGCATGCAGAGGAGAATGAGAAGCCAGGGGTTGATCACCATCCCGCTAAGATGGGCCGAAACTCATAGCATCGCATTTGAAATCCTTTTCAAAATGACGCGAGAGATGGATGCGTATTTTTGATGAGAAGATTGGGCCCCCGTTGTCCAGAATAAACTTGGAGGATGGGGGATATGACCTATCAATAACACCTAGATTTTGTGATGACCACGATTGAGAATGAAGAGCCGCTTGTTGGACCTATGGACCGCCCGGTCGTGAGGGCGTTCATGGGTGAGAAGGCGAATTTTTACCTGACTGCGTTTGAGAAGATTTCTGCCAAGAAAACATCATGGAACTGGCCGGCTTTCCTGCTTGGTATCGCCTGGATGTGTTATCGCGGGATGTATCGATATGCGGCGATTGTCGCTGGTACGATCTGCGTCGTAACGGCTCTCGAAATGGCGTTTGGACTGCCAGCAGTGTTGGGGCAGGGATTCAGCATGGCGGTTTGGGTAGCCTTTGGCTTACTGGGGAACTGGTGCTATCAGCGACACGTGGAGCGGGAGATTGCAGAATTGGATGCAAAGGGGCTTTCTGATGAGGAGTTGCTGAGTATGGCGGCTGAGAAAGGAAAGCCGAGTGTCTTGATGGGTTTTGTCGGCTTCTTTGTTTTCTTCGCTATCCTTTGGGTCCTCATGATGGCGATCCCTGTGCCCGGCTAGCAAAATTTTGGGCCCGGTGTTTACGAATTCATTTTTAGCGGTCACAGTGAGCCATGGATCCTTCCTATGTGAACGGCTTGTTTGGAGGGGTGCTGATCGGGGCCGGCACTTTGCTCACCATGGTAGCTAACGGAAAAGTGCCCGGCATCTCGGGCGTGTTCGGGCGCCTGTTGCGTCCTTCCTCGAATGAAACTGGCTGGCGATTTGTTTTTCTCGCCGGGTTGATTGCCGGTGCCGCTGTCCTGTTTCGAGTTTATGAACCAGCATCGGTGTTTCGCGTGCCTGACGGTAGGAATCTGGCGGTGTATGCAATTGCCGGACTGATCGTCGGATTTGGAACCCGGCTCGGAGGTGGTTGCACCAGCGGTCACGGTATCTGTGGCATCAGTATGGGTGCCCGCGATTCGATGATTGCCACGGCTGTGTTCATGGTCGCCGGCATGGCGACGGTTTATGTGTTTCGAACCCTGATAACCGGCTGATGAAAAGGAACCTGCTTACCTTTCTTGGAGGGGCCTTGTTCGGCGCAGGGTTGGCGATTTCGGGGATGACAGATCCTCTCAAGGTCACGGCTTTTCTCGACATCTTCGGATTCTGGGATCCGACGCTGGCCTTTGTCATGGGCGGAGCCTTGATGGTGACCGCTCCATGTTACCGGCTGTTGCGGACGCCTTGTTCGCTTCCGCGGGACAGTGGTGACCCCATCTCGAAACCCTTGATTATCGGGGCGATCCTCTTCGGGATTGGATGGGGGCTGGGCGGTTTCTGCCCGGGACCTGCGATTGCGAACCTGGGAGGGCTGCGGACCGAAGCACTCGTCTTCGTTCCGGCGATGGCGGTGGGAATGATCATCGTCCAACGCCTTTATAAGTTGGACGCCTGAGTTACGGCTTCTCGTCTTTGTCCAACTGGACCCGCAGCCTGGCAACTTCCTCTTCAATCTTGGAGAGGATTTCAATGGTTTGTTTATTAGGGTCATCCGGGTCGGGTAGAACCGAGAGTTCCTGCATGGTTGATACGATAATCCCGATGAAGAGGTTGAGGATGGTGAAGGTTGCCAGGATGATGAAGGGCACGAAGAAAGCCCAGGCGTAGGGATGGGACTCCATGACCGGGCGAACGATGCCCATGGACCAGCTTTCCAGGGTCATGATCTGGAAAAGGGAATAGAGACTTTTCCCGATGCTGCCGAACCAGTCCGGATGGGTTTCGCCGAAGAAGCCCACCGCCATCACGGCGGCGGCGTAGAAGAAAATCGCCATCACGGCAACGACACTGCCCAAGCCGGGGATCGCATGGATGAAAGCGGCCACGACCCGCTTCAGGCTGGGAACGACGGTGAGAACCCGCAGGACTCGCAAGACACGGAGGGTCCGCAGAACGGAAAGTGCTCCGGCGTTGGGAACGAGCGCTACGGCGACCACCATGAAATCAAAAACATTCCATCCGCTGCGGAAGAAAGAGAAACGATAGGCGATGATTTTGATCAATAACTCGACAATGAAGATGCCGAGGCAGACGTGATCCAGATTGATGAGGAAAGGGTCCCAGCTCTCGACCAGGGTCGGGTCGATGTTGAGACCGAGAGCGACCGCATTGACGAGAATGGTCACCAGGATGACACGCTGGACGATCCTGGATTCGATGAAAGTGGCCAGCCTGAGCCGCCAGGGCGCGACTTTGTCTCTGTCGCCCAGCAGATGGAGATCGTCCTGGGACATCGTGGGGAACTCAACAGGGTTAGTTGATCGAACTAACCCTGTGACATCGGAATCGATTACTTCTTGAGCCCGGTTTCAAGCACAAACCACTGAACGGGAAGGTCCTTGAGCGGCTCGCGCATCTTATCGAGTTCGGTGGCGGAACCGTGGACTTCGAGGCGAAGCAGGTCGGAAATGCCGAGGGCGGCTTCTAGCATGGAACCAACGTTGTCGAGGTGAGCCAGAGCTCCTTCAGCACCAACATAAGCTTCGCGGCAAAACACGGTGTCTTCGCAGATGGTGAAATCGTAAAAGAGAACCGCTTCTTCGTTGGAGGTTTGATCAACGAAGGCCTGGAGGCTGCCGATGAATTCGTCCCACTTGCCTTCGTGTGGCTTGAAGTAGGGGTGGATGCTGACGGTAGTTTCGGGATTCATGCGACGCCAATCTGGGCGGCGGTGGATCGCCAATCAAGACATTAATCCCGTAGCTGGACCCTTCTCAATCTTGATGGCGCAGGACTTGTAGCTCGGTTGCCGTGAGTAAGGATCGAAGACTGCCAGGGTGAGGCGGTTGGTTGTCTCCTCATGCATGGGAATAAAGACAGTGCCGGGCTGAACGGTCGTGGTGAGATAGGCCTGGATCAGGATCGATCCGCGGCGGCTCGTTACCTCGACATTTTCTCCCGAAACAATACCGAGGGCGGTAGCGTCGTCCGGATGGATCTCGACGTGGTTCTTCTTCGGGGCGAGCTCAGCGAGGACGCCCGATTTGGCGGTGCGTGTCTGAGTGTGCCACTGGGCGGATGTGCCGCGGCCGGTGAGGAGGCGCAGAGGATATTCATCGCAGGGCGGCTCCGGGTCAGGAAGCTGATCGGCGAAGACAAACCTGGCGCGCTGGTCTGGTGTGTAAAATTTCCCGTCGGCAAAGAGACGGCGCTGGCTTTCCGGTTTTTCTGATCCCTTCGGAACGGGCCACTGCAGTCCACCTTGTTGATCGATCTGTTCGTAGCCGTTGATGCCTGAAATATCACAGGGCTGGCCCTCGCTGAGTTCCTGCAGGATTTCGAAAACGGCTTCGGGGCTGATCCAGCGTTTGAAAAGATCGCCACAGCCCCAGGTGTCGGCAAGCAGGCGAAAGATGGAGAAATCGCTCAATGCCTGACCAGGAGCCTTGGCTACCTTTTTGACGATTCCAATGCGGCGCTCGGAATTGATAAGGGTACCGTCCTTTTCCCCCCACGCCGCAGCAGGCAGGAGGAGGTCTGCCTGCTGCGCCGTTTCAGTCGAGGGATACATGTCCTGAACGACAAGAAAATCGAGTTGGTCGAGCGTTTCGGTAAAGTTTTCCCGTCCGATCCATGAGTGAACCGGGTTGGTTGCGATAACCCAGAGTCCCTTGATCTTTCCCTCCTTCACCCCGTCGATGATCTGGTCGTAGGCGAGGCTGTTCTGGTTGGGAATACGGTCGACCGGGATATCGAGCAGGTCGGCGACCTTCTGGCGATGGTCATCGTTGAGGAAATCATGCCCGCCCAGAAGAGAAGTGGTGTTACTGAAAAGGCGGGAGCCCATCGCATTGCATTGCCCCGTGATGGAGTTGGCACCCGTGCCGGGCTTCCCGATGTTCCCGGTCATCAGCGAGAGATTAATGATGGCCTGTGCGGTGCGGGTGGCTTCATAGCTCTGGTTGACCCCCATGGTCCACCAGAAGGAGACGCGCTTGCCACTGCCGATGAGTTCGGCGAGGGAGATCAGTTCTTCAGCCGGGATGCCGCTCTCGGCGACGACCGTTTCAAGGTCGTAGGCTTCGACGTGTTCCTTGAAGCTGTCGAAGTCGTTGGTGTGCTCCGCAATAAAGTCGTGATCGAGCAGATCCTTTTCGATCAGGATTCGAGCGAGACCGTAGTAGAGAACGAGATCCGACTTCGGGCGCAGGGGAACGTGGCGGGTTGCCTGCATTGCGGTCTCAGTCTTGCGAGGATCGATGACGATGATCTCGGGATTGCGTTCATTTTTGAGCACCCGCTGCCACATGATGGGGTGGGCGATGCACAGGTTGGACCCGCTCAGGACGATGACGTCAGACTCTTCGAAGTCGGCATAGGTGTAAGGCGGCGCATCGAATCCAAAAGACTCCTTGTAGGACCTGACCGCCGTGGCCATGCACTGGCGCGTGTTGCCATCACCGTGGAGCATGCCCATTCCGAACTTGGCAAAGGAACCGAGAAAGGCCATCTCCTCGGTGCAGATCTGGCCGGTGGAGAGAAAAGCGACGGACTCGGGGCCGTGCTCGTCGATGATGGCTTTCATCCGGTCACGGAAAGTGGTCGCGGCCGTATGCCAGTCAACTTCAGCGGCCTCCCCGGTCTGGCGATCGCGAATCAGGGGAACGCTGGCACGATCATTGGCGTCGAGCGGGGCAAGAGCTTCCCAACCCTTGGGGCAGGCCATCCCGTCGTTGACGGGGTAGTCAATGTTGGGGGAGAGATTGCTGGCTTCGCCGTCGCGGATATGGATGTTCAGCGAGCAACCCGTGGAGCAGAAGCCGCACACCATTGAGGTGGTAGCGTCAGGAGCTGTGGACGAAGGAACTTGTCCGAGTCCGAACGCGCCGGGTTCGCGGACGAGTTGTTCGGTGAGTGGGCCGGAATGACTCCGGACCTGGTCTTTCAATAGACTGGTGACTCGTTTGAGAGTGCTCATTTTGCGGGAACACCGCCGGGCATCTTGGGGACTTCGACGGCTTGAAAGAAGAGGGAGCGGGCAGCGAATTCGCCGGCGAGAATGAAAGCGAAAGCAATTGGCATCACGCTGGGATCAACTGTGGCCACGATGGTGAGGGCGATACCGGTGAGACCGAGGACAAGGCGGGTGCCCCAGGTTTTGCGAAGTGGGCCGGCGAGGATGCGAGCACTCTTCTTGAATGGGGAGATGCTCAGCGAAGCCGCCCTGAACTCGAGGGCCAGCTTGGCGGTGAGGGCCAGCCCGGCAATAGCCGGGAAAGTGAAACAACCACCCACCGCAAGCACGGTGAGGAAAAAACGGGAGCCGGTCTGGTCGAGGTTCCAGAAGGGACGGCGGGTGTAGACGTAGACCATCACGGAACAGAACACCCCGGCAAGTCCGGTCGCGACGGCTCCGCCGCCGGACGCCATCTGGAGGAATCCGGAAAGGTCAAAGAAGAGAGTCGCAGCGTAAGCGGCGGCGGCACCGGACCAGGCACCGAAAACGAGAATCTCGCGACTGAGCCAGGACTTTCTCCATCCAAGGAAACTCTTCCAGGCTTTGAGCGGTTGGCCGAGGTGAGCGGTGGCGCAGGCCAATCCGGCGAAGACAAGGCCGGTTCCAAACAGGGCATGCCAAAGGCCGGGCGCTCCTGAACCAAGGCTGGTGAAGCGGGCCAGTGCATCAAAAAGAAGAAGGCCGGCAGCGGCCTGTGTGAGCACTAACATAGCCGCCAAGGGGGTATGACTGTGAGCAGGGGTCAGGTCATTGTGATCAGCCGCTACCGGCTCCCCGCCGTCTGGCGTGCGGAGATTAATAAAAGTCGTGGAGGGTTTGGTGATACTTGAAGGGGCAACACCGGGCAGCAGGGAGATTTGATGAGCAGGACGATCCTCGATTTCGATCTTTGGAACGATGCGGATACGAATGGCTTCGTTGGGGCAGGACTGGACACAGGCGGGCGCTTCCCCTTCGCGGAGGCGGGACTGGCACATGTCGCACTTGCGAACGATGCCGAGGCGCTTGTTGTACTTCGGCACCTCGTAGGGGCAGGTCATGGTGCAGTATTCGCAACCGATGCACTGATCATCAAGGTGGCGGACGACGCCGGTGTCTTCCTCTTTCTCGTAGGCGAGCGTGGGGCAGCCGTTGGCGCAGGCGGGATCTGCGCAATGGTGGCAGGCTGTGGTCACTGTCTGGACGGTGCCACCGTCAGGGCCTGGCGTCTGAAGGGTGCCGACGTCACGCCAGGACTCTCCTTCGTCGAGTCCGTTGAGGCTGTGGCAGGCGGCGACGCAGGCCTTGCAGCCGGAGCAGGCGTCGAGGTCGACTTCGAAAGAGTACTGCTCTCCTTTCCCAGGGAGGGAGAGGGGAATCAGACTTCGATAGTGTCTCGCCTGGACCGGCTCGGTGGCGTTCTCGTGGAATTGCGAGAAACGCTCAACCGCGGTGAGTCGCTGCTGGTCTTCCAGCAGTTCGTCGATCAGGTTTCTGTCCTCCACGAGGCTCATCCAGCGGTTAGGGCTTCGAGTGCCTCAATTTCGTGGCGAGAGGTGAAATCGAGGAAAGTTTCTCCGGACTCACGATTGGCCAGGTAGCCTTTGAGCAGGAATTCGACCTTCGTATAAAGCTCGGGACCCGCCGGGATACTCTTTAAGAGTTGGCGGCCGATCTTCTTCTGATCTCCTCCGAATCCTCCGCCGACAAAAACGTGATAGCCTTCGACCGGTTCTTCCTCGCCTTCGACCGGCACTTTGCAGGCCAGCAGGCCGAGGTCGCCGACGTAGTGCTGAGCGCAGGAGTGCGGGCAACCGGTGACGTGAATGTTGATCGGCTTGTCGAGTGTCATCTTGGACTCGAGGTAGTCGACGAGCTCAATGGCGTGGCCCTTGGTGTCAGAGCTGGCGAATTTGCAATACTTGTTGCCGGTGCAGGCCGCAGCTCCGCCGCGAATATTGCTGGCTTCAGTCCCGAGTCCGGCTTCGGCAAGCTTGGCCTTGGCAGCCTCGATTTTGTCGGAGGGGATATTCGGAATCATGACGTTCTGGAAGATCGTCAGGCGAAGTTCACCGTTGCCAAACTCCTCGGCGACATCAGCAATGGCGCGAGCTTCGTCGGACTGGAGAATGCCAACCGGGACGTAGACCCCGAGCATGCTGAGGCCGTCCTGTTTCTGCTCGTGAGTGCCGATATGCGGGTGAGGAATATCCGGCTTTTTGTGAGGCTCGATGAGATCGGCGAAGAGCGGATCGTTGAAGTCGAATCGCACGATCGGGTCGTCGAGAAGCTGGTCGGACTCTTCGAGGAACTTGTCGAAGCCCCAGTCCTTGAGCAGGTAGATGAGGCGGGATTTGCCGCGGTTGCCGCGATTGCCGTTGCGAATGAAAACGCGGGTCATCGCAGCGACGGTCTCGGTCGCTGTCTCGGGTGAGCAGATCGCGCCGCAGTCTTTGGCAAGCTCCTGGTGGCCTGACACACCTCCGAGAAGAATGCGAAAGTGAACGCCCTCATCAACTTTGCCATGAAGCGGGTGACCCTCGGGCGGAGCTTTCAGTTTGAAGGCTTGCAGACCGATGTCGTTGGTGTCTTCGGCAACGCGGATGGGAGCTCCGTTGTCATAGGAGATGTTGAACTTTCTCGGAAGGTTGTAGAACTCAGGCTGGTTGATGATGTAGTGCGCGAGATCCTTGATCAGGGGCATCACATCGAGCAGCTCGTTCTTATCGTATCCGGAAGTCGGCGTCGCAGTGAAGTTGCGAAGATTGTCTGCACCGGAACCCTTGGTGTGAAGACCGCAGTCCTGGATGCGTCGAATCAACTCGGGTGTGTCCTTGGGTGCGATGACGCGCAACTGCACGTTGTTGCGGGTGGTCAGCTGGAGGTAACCCCAGGCGATGTCGTCAGCAATACTGGCGAGCTCGCGAAACTGGGCGGAATTGACGATGCCGCCGGGCATGCGGAGGCGGGTCATGTAACCCTCGTGAACGGGTCCGAGCCAGAAAAGACCGTTGAACTTGAATCGGAAGATATCTTCCTTCTCCGGCGCTTCGTTTTTCCGGGCACGCTTGTAGAGCACGGGGAGAGCATCGAAAGGGTTCAGCTCATTCTTGATCTTTTCTTCTGCGGTCAGTTTTTCCTTCTTGGCCTTGGGGGCCGGACCTGCATCAGGCTCGGCGTCGGCAAAGCTGAGTCCGCGGTTCTTTACTCCGGCGAAGAATCCGTCGAGGTAGGTGGCCTGATCAGAGGAGACCGGCTCACCGGCGATTTTTTGTGGAATGCTCATTAGTAGACGTCCCTCTGGTAGCGTTTGTCTTTCTTGAGTTGATTGATGAAGTCCTTGGCCTCGTCTTCGCTGAGGCCACCGTGTTGTTCGGCGATGGTGTGGAGAGCCTGATCGACGTCCTTGGCCATCCGCTTGGCATCGCCGCAGATGTAGAAGTGGGCACCTTTCTGGAACCACTCCCAGAGTTCGGCTCCGGCTTCGAGCATCTTGTTCTGGACATAGACCTTCTGATCGCCGTCACGGGACCAGGCGAGGTCGAGTCGATTGAGGACGCCTTCTTCCTTCTGCTGGAGCAGTTGCTCTTTGTAGAGGAAATCGGTGCTCTCGTGAGGGTTGCCGAAGAAGAGCCAGTTGCGTCCACCGGCTTCAGTGGCTTCGCGCTCCTCGAGGAAGGCACGAAACGGAGCAATCCCGGTTCCGGGTCCGCACATGATGACATCGGTGGCGAGGTCGGTCGGCAACTTGAAATGCGCGGCCGGCTGGAAGAACACCGGAACCGTGCCATCACCGTTGACGCGGTCGGAGAGATAAGTGGAGCAGACACCACCACGCTCGCGACCGTGACTTTCGTAAGTCACCTTGGCTACAGTGAGGTGTACTTCGTCGGGGTGCGCCTTCGGGCTCGAGGAAATCGAATAGAGTCTCGGTCCGAGCTTGCGGAGCTGGCCCACAAATTCAGTGGCGTCGGCGAAGGTGGCGGGATGGTCGGTGGCCAGGTCGATGAGTTCGCGTCCCCAGATGTAGTCTTCAATGGCTTGCTTGTCTCCGGCGAGCAATTCCTTGAGCGCTTCTGACTCAGACTTCTCCGACCAGTCGGTCATGCCCTTGGCGCTGAGAGTGCGGATATCGAAATCCTCGATCAGGGCCTGGCGAAGCGGCTTCTCCTCCTTATCAGGAGTGGCGACGACGGTCTTCGGATCAAAGCCGAGAAGTTCGATAAGTTCATCGGCCATCCCGGGGTCGTTCTTCGGATACACTCCGAGCACATCTCCGACTTCGTAAGAGAGGCCGGAGTCGGTCAGGTCGAACTCGAAGTGGCGCGTGTCACGAGCGGAATCGCTGGCGTTGAGTTCGAGATTGGTTTTGAGAAGGGCACGGAAAGGATTCTTCTTGGAATAGCCCGATTCCTCCTTCTTTGCGGCAGGTGCGGCGGCTTCGTCTGCGGGTCCGCCATCGAGTTCCTTCAGTTTTCCGCTGACGGTGGCGAACCACTCGGCGGCAGGTTCTTCGAAGTCGGTGTCGCAATCGACGCGGGGAGTGATGGCGGTTGCGCCGAGCGCGGTGAGGCGTTCATCGAAGGCTTTGCCCTGGGCGCAGAAATCGAGGTAGTTGGTATCGCCGAGGGCGAGAACCGAATAGGTCAGGTTCTCAAGTTTCGGATGATCATCCGATTGAAGTTTTTCCCAGAACTCGACGGCATTGTCCGGCGGATCGCCTTCTCCCCAGGTGCTGGAAACGAGGAGGAGGTGCTTCTCCTTGGTCAGGTCGATCTCTTCGTGGTCCTCGGTGCTGAGGCAGGGAGCGTCGAATCCGGCAGCGGAGAGTTGCTCGGCAAAATCTTCAGCAAGGCCCTCGCTGTTGCCGGACTGGCTGGCGTAGAGGACCGGAACACGAAGCTTTGGCTTGCTGCTGACAGGAGCGGGTGCGGATCCGTCGTTCGAGATAAGGCCTGCGATGTAGCCGTTCAGCCAGAGGCGCTGCTCCTCCGTAAACGGAGCAGAGGCCGGGATGACTGGAAGTGTGCTCATAGGTTGAAACGTTGGTATGAGTGTCAGGCGGCTTCGTCCATCTGGTAGACTCGTTCCTCGAGGAAGCTGATGAGCTGCTCGCGGTATTCGAGGTACTTCGGATCAGACATGATATCGCGGCGGTCGCGGGGGCGCTCGAAATCGATCTTTACGACTTCGCCGACGCGGGCGGCGGGGCCGTTGGTCATCATGACGACGCGGTCAGCAAGGTAGATCGCTTCATCCACATCGTGGGTGATCATCATGGCGGTGAGACGCTCGCGGTTCCAGAGGTCGAGCAGGACCTGCTGGAGCTCGAACTTGGTCAGCTTGTCGAGCATGCCGAAAGGCTCGTCGAGCAGGAGCATCTTGGGTGAGAGGGCAAAGGCTCTTGCGAGACCGACACGCTGGCGCATACCTCCTGAGAGTTCGCCGGGACGCTTGTGCATGGCGTCGCCGAGTCCGACGGCGGAGAGGTAATACTCAACGATCTGGTTCCGCTCCTCTTGAGTGGCGTGGTAGTAAACCTGTTCAACGCCGAGCATGACGTTGTCCCAGGTCGACATCCACGGCAGAAGGCAGGGTGCCTGGAAGACAACGCCACGGTCGGGAGCGGCTCCTTCGATCTCCTTCTGATCGATGAGGACACTGCCCTCGGAGATCTCGTTGAGCCCGGCGACCATGGATAGGACGGTCGATTTGCCGCAGCCGGAGTGGCCGAGAACGCAGACGAACTCGCCTTTTTTCATCTTGAGATCGAATCCCTTCACGATGACGGCGTCGCCGTTAGGTGTCTTGTAGGTTTTGCCAAGGTTGATGGCTTCGAAATAGGCAGCTTCTTCCATGATTAATCAGGCAACGGTTTTCTTGGGGCGGGGACGAAGGCCGCGGAACGTGTTAGGACGGTGACGGCTGATGTCCATGGGGCGAATGTTGGGCAGGGTAACTGCCTTGGTGGGCGAGTTGGCTTTCTCCTTTTCTTTCTCGCTGACGAGGAAGTCGATGACCTCGGAACGGAGAGATTGGTACTCAGTCCCCGTGGTGATTGCCTTGCGGTCGCGGGGATGGCTGTAGGAAACCTTGGTTTCGGGGCCGAGCGTGGAAGGAGGACCAACGCTGATCGGGATGATGCGATCGGCCATGTAGAGACCTTCGTCGACATCGTTGGTGATCAGGATGATCGTTTGGCCGAGCTCTTTCCAGATTCCGAGGATCTGGTCCTGGATGACGCTCCGGGNCAGTGCGTCGAGTGCGCTGAGCGGCTCGTCGAGCAGGAGAACGTCCGGATTCATGGAAAGCGTTCGGGCCACTGAGTTGCGTTGGCGCATACCTCCGGAAAGCTCGCCGGGCTTCTTGTGAAGCGCGTCGGTCAGGTTCACACGATCAACGGCGGTGCGGACTTTTTCGTCGCGAGACGCCCTGTTGTCTTTGCCGTAAACTTCATTCACTGCGAGCTCGACGTTTTTGTAAACGTCGAACCAGGGGAGCAGGGAGTAGTTCTGGAAAACGAGCCCCCGGTCCGGGCTGGGACCGTCGACGCGTTCGCCGTTGACGATAACATCGCCCTTGTCGGGCTTGGTCAGTCCGGCGATGAGATTCATGATGGTCGACTTTCCGGTGCCGGAGTAGCCGAGCATGGCGATGAATTCACCTTTCTCGATGTGAAGATTGATGTCAGTGAGGACTTCGCTCCGGGCTGTCCCGGAGCCGAATCCCACGGACACGTCGTTCAGTTCGATGTAAGCCATGTTGGTGATGCCGCTTCGCGGCGGTTAAAGGTGTGAAGGTAAAAGGTGCGAAAGTTGAGGATGTGCGGGTTGGTGCCCGCCCATTGCACTTAGACGTTCTGGTCTTCGAAAGTGACGAGGCGCTGAAACACCAGCATGATCCGGTCGAGGAAGAAGCCGATGCCACCGATGACGAACACGGCCACGATGATCTGGGCAGTACTCATGGTGTCGCCGTTCTGATACATGTCCCAGACGAACTTACCGAGGCCCTGGTTCTGAGCCATCATGTCGGCCGCGATCAGCACCATCCAACCGACACCGATGGAGAGGCGGAGGCCGGTGAAGATGAGCGGGAGAGAAGCGGGAAGCACGATCTTCCAGATGCGCTTGGCCCATCCAAGCTTGAGAACTTTAGCCACGTTGAGGTGGTCCTTGTCGACGGAAGCCACACCCACAGCGGTGTTGATCAGCGTCGGCCAGAGAGAACAGAGCATCACCACGCCGGCCGATGTCCAGAGGGCACGCTGCCAGATGGAGTCGGAGGGCGGGGTGTCGATACCCCAAGTCGTCACAACGAAGACGATGGGGAACCAGGCCAGCGGGCTGCCCGGCTTGAAAAGTTGGATGAGCGGGTTCATCGCCGTATTGAAAAGGGGCGAAATTCCGCAAAGCACTCCGATCGGGACGGCGACGATGGTCGCGATGAAGAAGCCGATGGAGACGGTGAGCAGAGAGATCCAGATCTGATCGTAGAAGGTCTTGTTGCCAGAGTAGGTTTTGCCGGCAAACATCTCAGCATTGCCCTTGTACTTCTCGGCCTTTTCAGCATCTCCTTCAGCAGCTGCCTGTCGAGACTTCTCCATGAAGTTGTCGACGCGGTCCTGTTGCGATTCGAGATACCTCTGCTCGGCGATTTCTTCAGCCTTGGCGAAACCGTTGATGGATTTTGGATCGAGTCCGTCGTTTTCGGCAAAGTAGGGAGCTTCGGCTCCGGAAATACTGTCCGGGAAAGGGTGCGCGAAACCGGGAATAGCGGTTCCAGTGAGGGCATACCAGGACTGGTGCGGGCTCGGAATCTGCACGCTGTCGGTTTTCACGATCGAGGAGAAGATGCTCCAGAGGATCACGAATCCGGCGAAAGCGATCACGGGCAGCAGAGTGTTCTGCGCGATTTCGCGGACTTGCTTGGCTGGTTCGTCTTTTCCGATAAGCCGGGCGAAAGGCTAAAAGTAGCCCAGGCCGAGCTTGTTCAGCGTGTGCGCGACGCGGTTCGGATTGTACTTGAACCGCTTCGGCGAGGGAGCCGCGCCTCCTTCAGGAGACGCGGCCGGTGTTGATTCGATTACGGCACCACTCATGGCATAAAAGGGTTGAAAGTTAGGATTGAGTGATTGGGATTACTTGAGTCCGATTTCGAAGGACTGGATGTATTCGTTCGGCTTGGTGCCGTCGTAGGTCTTGCCGTCGATGAAGTCAGAGGTGGGTTCCTTGTAGCTGCCTGCTTCGAAAGCGGCGAAGGCATCAGTAAAGTCTTCCTCGGTGAATTCACCGTCATCGATGAGCTCCTCGACAGCGCGCATGTAGACGTCCGGGCGATAGATCTTCTTCGCCATTTCGTCGAAGTAGCTGTCAGGCTGCTGCTCGGTGATCTGACCCCAGCGGATCATCTGGGTAAGGAACCAGACGCAGTCGCTGTAGTAGGGGTAGGAGGCGTTGTAGCGGAAGAAGACGTTGAAGTCCGGCATGTCGCGCTTGTCGCCTTTCTCGAATTCGAAGGTGCCAGTCATGGAGTTGCTGATCACTTCGAAAGGAGCGCCCACGTAGTTGGGCTGAGAGAGGATCTTGGCAGCTTCAATGCGGTTCTCAGGAGAAGCGTCTAGCCAGTGGCCGGCGCGGAAGAGAGCCTTGGTCACAGCGATCTAGGTGTTGGGGTTGGCTTCCGCCTACTCCTTGGAAACACCGAACACTTTCTCTGGATTGTTTTTCCAGATGTCGTAGTTGGTTGTCACCGGAACACCGATGCCTTTGAAGACAGCCTGCTGGTTCCACGGCTCACCCACGCAGTAGCCCACGATAGTTCCCTGCTCGAGGGTCTGGGGCATTTGAGGCGGAGGCGTTACGGAGAGCTCAACATCACCGTTAAGGAATCCGGGGACATCAACCTGGCCAGTGCCGGGGTCGAAGTAGAAACCGGGCTTGATGCCGGCAGCGGCGAGCCAGTAGCGGATTTCGTAGTTGTGAGTCGAAACCGGGAACACCATGCCCATCTTGAGCTTGCTGTTAGCGGTGACGGCTGCGTCCGAAATCGGCTTGAGGCTGTCAGCGGTAATGGGGTGGATCGGCTTGCCGTCCTCGCCCATGGGAACGTTTGGCTTCATCTGATCCCAGATCTCGTTGGAAACAGTGATACCGTTACCATTGTAGTCGAGGCTGTAGGCCGTCATAATGTCGGCCTGGGTGCCGAAACCGACAGTCGCGCCGATGGGCTGCCCGGCGAGCATGTGAGCTCCGTCAAGGTCACCAGTAATAACGCGGTTGAGAAGCTCTTTCCAGTTACCCTGGGCTTCAACGGTGACGGAGAGTCCCTCGTCGTCGAAGTAGCCTTTCTCTTTGGCGATTACGATGGGAGCGCAGTCAGTCAGCTTAATAAAACCGAACTTCAGCGTATCTTTTTCCACGTCGAGCAGGTCGGCCTGCGCGACAGAGGTGCCGAGCAATGTAGCGGCAGCGGTTAGGAGGATGTGTTTGATTTTCATGGTTTGATCTCAATCTTTAGGATTTGGGAGTCTAGGTGGGGTTCAGGCTGAAAGTTTGAGTCTTCCGCAGTGGCCTCTTCAAAGAGGTCTTCGCGAAAGATGTCGGAAAGAAGGGGGCCGGCCTTGGTGTTTACTCCTTCGAGAAGGCCGGCATTTCTCATGTGAGAGAGAAGCCAGTTGCCCTTGTCGTTGGTGGGGCGATTGACTTCCGGATGGGAAAAGATATGGAAGCGCTTGCTGGTTACAGCTCCGGCGGCTTCGGACTCACCGGCGAAGAGGCTGGATTCGATGAGGGTGGAATCGAGTCCGAGGTAATGAGGTCGTGACAGGATTTCGACGGCAGCCTCGCGACCTTCGTGAGTTTCGAGGCGTCGCGCGGCTTCGGCCGTTGCCCGAATCAACTTAATATGTTGGTCGTGTTTTTCGTCTTCAAAAGATTCGGCCACCACGAGCGCTTTCTCCGGATGCATTGGAGAGAGATCGGCAGACTCGGCGAGGATGACTCCGTTTCCTTTTTCAGTCGCGAGGGTGTTAAAGGGTTCACCAACGCAGAAACCGTCAATGTCACCGGCGGCCAGACAGGATGACATGAGTGAAGGCGGGAGCACCACGATCTGGATATCGCGGCCCGGGACGATTCCGGCAGGGCGCAGCCACTGCAGAAGAAGGAAGTGGTGGGTGCTGAATTGGTGAGGCACGCCGAATGTGAGGGGGCGTTCGCGACGTGAAGTGCGGATCTCAACGGCGAGGGTGTCGGGATCGGTCACCCCGGCTTCGTAGAGTTCGCGGGAAACACTGATGGCGTCGCCGTTGGAATTGAGCAGATAACCGGTAAGGCAGGGTTGGGGGAGGACACCCAGTCCCCAGTTCAAAGCGAAGGCGAGTCCGACGGGGGCGTGAGCGGCGTCGAGCTCGCCGTAGGCCATCTTGTCCCGGATGGTGGCCCAACCGGGCTCACGCATCAGTTCGATTTCGAGGCCGTGCTCGCGGTAGAGACCCGTTTCGTAGGCGAGGGCGATTGGCGCGCAATCGACCAGTGGCACGAATCCGATTCTGAGGGTCTTGTCTGATCTGTTTCCGTTGTAGTTCACGCCGAGGTTGAAGAGCCCGATCCGTGCCATTCTTTTGGGATTGGCCTAAAAGTTGCTTTCAATGATTTCATCAAAACAATCGAAAGCTCTCATAGTTAAGAGGGGGCCCAGTGGAATGGAATTATTGGATAGTAGACAACTCCGTGCTTTTCAGGAGCTTGCCCGCCAGGGGAGTTTTACGGCGGCAGCCCGAAACTTGAACCTGACCCAATCGGCGGTCAGTCACTCAATTAAGGCATTGGAAAGAACTTTGGAGACGGCATTGTTCGAGCGCCTCGGAAAAACCGTGCGCTTGACCCGGGCCGGCGAAACTTTATTGCCCCACGCGGATCGTATCTTATCGCGCATGGTCCGGGCACAGGATGAGTTGCAAGTGCTTGACCGACCGGGACATGGGCGACTGAGGATCGGTGCTACGGTGACGATCAGCCAGTACGTATTGCCTTCAGTGCTGCGCGAACTTCGCGAAAGTTTTCCTGAGTTCGACATTTCAGTGACCACGGATGACTCGCGGGGACTGATGGGATTACTGGAAACCGGCGACATCGACGTGGCGGTGGCCATGGAAACTTCATTTTCTGAAAAACTCCGCCGGGAGCGTCTCTTTGAAGACCAGATCCAGATGGCCTTGTCGCCCTTGCACCCCCTTGCCGGAAAAGAGGATATCTCGATGGATGATGTGAGTCGCGAGAGTTTTATCTTTTACAACCAGGCCAGTGAAACTTTCCGACTCCTCGAGCAGCAGTCTCTTCAGCACGGGTTGCGGCTCAAGACGGCACTCCAGGTGGGGAGTATGGCGGCCATCAAGGAGATGGCAAAAATCGGCATGGGCATCGGGCTGCTTTCGCCCTGGGTGGCCGAACAGGAAATCGCCAGTGGCTCATTGGTCTTTCGACCACTGCCATGGGATAATTTGACCCGGGAGTGGGCAATCCACAGCGACCCGCGCCATGAATCGCAGACGATTGAAGACGTCTTTACCGGCATTTGCCGGAACGTGGTCGACACGCTCCTGATGCGGACCGACCGGCTGTTGCCCGCAGCGGACTGACCGGCTGTTACGTGCAGTGGTAGAAACCCCTGATCGGAGACGGAACCTGCTATCGCTTAGGAAGACTCTGAGAATTCCTTTGGTTCTGTTGCCGCGACCAACAGTGGTGTGGGATAGATTTGAAAAGGCTGGAGGGAGTGTGTCGTCCCAAGCGTCACGGACGGGTTCCAGTCGATTGTGGTGGTGCCAGGGTGAGTTGATGTTTCAGGTGGCTCCCGGCAATCCGGGGCCATTGATTGCAAAAACGGGGTTAGGTCAAAGACCTAACCCCGCCCGATATAATGAAGCTATCGTTTGAAAGGGATATCAGTATTTGTAATTCACCTCTAGGGAGACGCGAGTCACGTCAGGCTGTGCACCTTGTCCCCAAAGGAATGCTCCTTTAGCTAATGCGGTGAAGCCTTTGCCAAGGGGCATCGTTGCAACCACATCGATTTCCTGGCCGCGTGAGATGTCAAAGCCGTCGTCCCAGAAGTAGTGGTAGAAACCGGTCAGGCCGAGTCCACAGTCGAACTTTTTGCCAATCGAGGCGTAGAAGTCATTGAGGCCGCCCGCTGGAGTGACGAGGAACGCGTCAGCAAAGCCGTTGAAGGCGTGGTTAGTGCCGAGTGGAGTCTGGAAAGCACGTCCGTTGTCAGATCCAAGGTATTCGTGACCAATCTTACCTGTGAGCCCGAAGATTGGGGAGGAGAGGTAACCGTGCACGTAGTTGGCGGCGTAGCTGAACGGACTGCCGTAAGCGTCGACCTGATGAGCATATTCCAACCAGAAGCTGGCGTCACCGAAGGCGTCACCAGTGAGGTGAGCACCGAAGGTGTTGCTGCTGAAGACGCCGGGGGTGGCGACATTGGGAAGGTCGAGTGAGTAGACGTAAGTAGTCAGGGTGCCGACCGGAAGGTTCTTAAACTTCGCGTTGATGAGGTGAGAGTCACCTTTGAAGTCAGTGAAAGGAGGAACGAAAGTCTCGGAACCGAAGATTCGATTCACGCGCCAAACGTAGTCGTAGCTGAGAACAAAGTCAGAGGACGGAGCCCAGTCGAAGCCGGCAGCGTCGAAGGTCTGCATGTTCTGGCGCCAAGCGACACCACCAACATAACGCTGGTTGTCGATGATGATGGCCTGCCGATCACCCTTGAGGCTGAAGACCTTGTCCGGGCTGGTGTAAGACAACCAGGCCTGGTTGAGTTCGTGTGACTCAGGGTCTGCGATCGGAGTCTGGCCGGTGGGAAGCTCGGTGCCAGGGGCAAAGTAGTCATCCCGGTTGGCAACGAGCGTGCCTTCTTACTCGACGAATGCCTGAAAACCATTGAAGTCCTTCGTCAGCATACCGATACGGTTGCGCCAGGTCGAGGCGTTGGAATCATCAAGCGTCGAAGTGTCGCCGTATTCGTCGCGGAGGCGGCTATCAATCTTGAAGGTTACAATAGGAGTCGCGTCATCAATAATGATGGGCTCCTTCCCGGAATACTCTCCTGCAACGGCCACACTCGAGAGAAGAGCAGCTGAAGCAGCGATTAGGAGGTTGCGTGTCATTTTCATCGTCGGGTGCAAAAAAGCTATTTTGGAGCCGGACCGCTACTTCTTTTCTTCTTTTTGTCCACCAATACGCTCATGTGGGCGATGAGTCGGATTAATCGCGAGAATTGGTAATTTCCACAAGTTATTGATAAAGAAATTGTTGTATCTCAAATTTTATCTCGTTTACCTCAATCCATTTTTCCTGCACCACCGCTGGGTGCCCCTCGAACTCCCAGCGCTGGATTCGTGGTTTGGGCTCTCGTGCTGGGAATCCCGAGTATTTGCAGTTTGCCGTTTCTCTCAATCCCTGCCGGGATCAAGTGGATCCAATCGAGATGGAAATGGGCTACTCGTTTCGGTGCTGTCCGTGGAGGTGTTCCATCTGCCGCGCGGCCTTGAGAGCTTCAACAGTGTCGACAGCAGCCCCGGGGTCACCTTCGGATTCCATCCAGGCATCGAGGGCGGCGCTGAGAGAGGCTTTTACCTCTCCGTAACCGCTGTCTTTGGCGAGGTTCTCCATTTCATAGGGATCCTCGGCGGTGTGATAGAGCTGTTCCCTGGGGCGAAGCATGTAGCGCTTGATGTTCCGGTAGCTGTTCGGCTTTTTCATCGGGTCGTCGCCCATCCAGGTGGCCCAGTAGGGGTTGTTGAGTTTGCCTCCGCCCATGAGGTGTTTCTCGATGTAGAGTTCGTTAGGGAGCAGGTTGCGGATGTAGCGGAAACGACCGTCGGTGACGGAACGAATCGGATATCGCGGACCTTCGGGAAGATTGTTGTGCAGGCCGTAGGCGAAATCGCGGTGCTCGTCAGTGTTTCCGTGGAGGACCTCGGCAAAGCTGGAGCCGTCGATGTGGGATTCAATTTCACCGCCAGCCAGGGCAATCAGGGTGGGGGCGACATCGGCATACTGGACGAGAGCATCGGTTCGCTTTCCGGAAGGAACGGTTCCGGGCCACTCAGCGATGAGAGCGGTGTGGAGGCCAGTGTTCCAGTTGGTCCACTTGGAGCCGGGGAACTGCGAGCCCTGCTCCGAAGTGAAGAGCACCAGGGTGTTATCCTTTTTGCCGGTGGCCTCCAGAGCTTCGAGGATCTCACCCACCTGGTCATCCATGTAGGTGATTTCAGCGAGGTAATTGGAAAAGTGATCCCGGGTGACCGGGGTGTCGGCGAGGTTCGGGGGAAGTTTTAAGCTCTTCGGCGGGTATTGCGAGGCATCGCCCATGACCCACGGGACATGAGGCTCGACCAGGGCAACAACGAGACAGAAGGGATCGTCACCGCTCATGTATTCCGTAATCGGCTCGTTATTGTGAGCCTCGGTGGGGTTGCGTACGCAGCTGGGATCGAATCCTTCGACCTTGTCGAAAGGGAAAGCGTCGGCCGGCTTGACGTGGACTTTTCCGGCGAGCCCGACCTTGTAGCCGAGCGGGCGTAGGTAATGGGGGAGGCTTCGGGTTTCAGGACGGCTGGAAGAATGGTTCCAGGCGCTTCCATTGCTGAGCGGATACTGGCCGGTGTAGAGCTCGGCCCGGCAGGGCTGACACATCGCCTCGGCAAGGTAGGCTTGGTTGAATGTCAGGCCACGGCTGGCCAAGGCATCAAGGTGCGGCGTCTTGGCGTTTTCACCTCCGTATAGCGGGAGGTCATTGTAGGTGCAGTCATCGCCAATGATGATGAGAAAGTTTGGCTTCTCGGCAGCGAGACCAAATTGGACAATGAAGAGAAAGGCCAGGGCAGTGAGGGTTTTCGTCATGATGGAAAAGACAGGTTAGTTGAACACAGGCGGCCCGTATTGTCCGAACTGGCCCGTTTTTGTATCGATTCGCCGGAGTGGACTAAAGCGGACAGAAAGCCGTCTTCGCGGTGATGCCGGGAAGGAGCTTGGGCAGGATCTCGTCGAGATGTTCAAGAGAGCCGGTCGTTTCGATGAAAATTTCAGTTTCGCCGGTGGCGGGAAGTTCATCGGGAAGGAGATTCTTTACCCGCTTGGCGACAGCGACACCTGTATCGATTAGCGAGACCTCAGCAGGAAGTTGAGACTCAATCACCTGGCTGAGAAAGGGATAGTGGGTGCAGCCGAGGACGAGCACATCGGCGTCGGCGTCGAGTAGTGGCGTGATGGATTCGCTAACGGCTTCTTCAGCTTCCGGACCGTTGAGAGTCCCGGCTTCAACCAACTCGACGAAACGCGGGCAGGGCCGGGTGATGACCTTGACCCCGCGTGCATGATCGTTAACGAGTTGATGAAATTTTTCTCCGGCGATGGAGGCTTCAGTGGCGAGGACGCCTACCACTCCGCTCTTGGTGGTTTCTGCCGCAGGCTTCACCCCGGGCTCCATGCCGACAATGGGCAGAAGGTAGGCATTGCGAAGGGGGCCAACGGAATGAATCGTCGCAGAGTTGCAGGCGATGACAATGAGAGTGGCGCCCCCTTCGATGAGGTGATCGGTGATTTCGAAGACACGCTCGTTGATCACCTCAGGCGTCTTGTTCCCGTAAGGGCACCAGGAAGAGTCGCCCACGTAGTGGATGGGCACTCCGGGGAGAAGCCGGTGAACCTCCCGGAGCACAGAAAGTCCGCCGACCCCGGAATCGAGGATCCCGACTTTCATCGGCGGTTTTGTTGGGGCATCAGTCACCTGGCTTAGCCGGCCTTGTTTTTGGCGCCCTTGTTTCCTTTGCCTTTGCCATCGGCGGGCGCGGGTTTGGGCATGCCGGGCCACTTGTAGGGAACGGGCTCGGCAGCAGGTTGGGTGAGGTCGGCTTCGGAGGGGAGAGCGACGTGAACCATCTCCTTCTTCTCGTCGAGATTCTCGTTGAGCTGAGCTTCGGTGATGGCGTCGGACTGAACTCCGTCCTCGGGTACTTCAACGCCGGCCACCCAGGTGATGGCATTGAGAACCACCTTGCGGAAATCATCGATGGCCCAGTTGCGATGCCAGTGGCCACCGGTGAATCCGATGCCACGTCCGCCATCGGGGCGTTCAACTGCCCACATCATGGTCTGCTTGGTGCCGAGAAGTTGTTCTGCATCCTTGTTCCAGTGGACGTAACGGTTGATATTTTCCCGTGTGGGAATGCCGGTCAGAATATCAGCCGCAGTTTTTGGCGAAGCGAAGCGCATGTTGTAATACCATTCGTCGTTAGCACTGAATCCGGGGACGCCGCGACTGATGGGGTGGTCAGCATCGAGTTCCACTTCAGCTGTCCAGTGAGGGTTGGCGGAGAATTTTGCTTCGTAGTGCCCTCCAATCCATTTCTTGAAATACTCTCCCCGTTCGCCGGCGGGGACTTCGACGCCGTAATGCATGCACATGAGCCCGACGCCGCTGTCGATGAGTTCGTCCATCTTCGCTTCGTGTTCCTTGACGGGGTGCCGATCATTGCCGTCGGAGTAAATGATGACGGCCTTGGCATCGTCGAAGATGGATTCGTCTTCGGGCCAGCCGTGGTGGTTGATAGCGATTTCGACGGGCAGTCCGCTTTGCTCTTCGAGTGCCCGGGCCAGAAGAATCACTCCGGCGCGAAACTCATGCTGACCGGAAGGGTGGCTCGGTGTGCCGGAGATGAAAACGATCTTGGAGGGTTCAACGGTCTCTACAGTCTCCGCAGTCGACTCGCTGCAGGAAGGTGAGAAAACAGCGATGGCGGCAAGAGCCAGGGCTGCACCGGCAGCGGTAAGAGCAGGGTTCTGCCTGGACTGGAAAAGGCGTTTGAGGATTTTCATACGGCTTACTATGAAGTGGAGTCTTGAGATGGGCGAGTTTTTCTATGGTTGGAGCTGACAGCCTTAACCGAGGGTTTGGATCTGTCAAAATCGTCACGGAGACGGCATCGAGGCGACTGGCGTATCCCGTTGCGGCGTGGAATGGGGTGAGTTAAAACATATTACTCAAATTGGACCTGCCGACTTTCAATTCTCATCTCTATTTGATCGATGCGATCGGACCTTTTTTTCCGGGGTACGACAGATTTCGTATCAACTGGTCAAAGCTTCCCTGGATGCGCTTTCAGAAGATGGGGGAGGCCGAGTTGCGGGAAACTTTCGGGCAGGTCCAGGTCGACATGCGCCGCTTCTGCCGATCGGTCGCAGCGATCGGGTATAACGGTGTGACCCTGGATGATGTGCCTCACCTGGCGGACCACGAATTCTACGAGGAGTCTGTCAGAGAAAGAATCGCGATCTATCGTGAGGAGTTTCGAAAGCTGTTTGCCATCATTCGCGAGGAGCGGATGCACATCTATCTGACGATGGACATCCTGACCTTTACCCCTGCGCTCGCGGAAAAGCTCGGGACGAGTGAGAAGAAGCAGCGGGACTTTTTGAAGTCGCTGCTGGATCAGTTTTTTATCGATTTTCCCGAAGTGGCGGGAGTGGTATTCCGCATCGGTGAAAGTGACGGGCTCGATATTAAAGAGGAGTTCCGGAGCCAGTTGGTGTTGAAAAGTCCTGCCATGGTGAATCGGTGCCTCAAGGCAGTGCTCCCGATCTTTGAGCATCACGGCCGTCGCTGCATCTTTCGGACCTGGACAGTGGGGGCGCATGAAGTCGGGGACTTGATCTGGCATCACGCCACTCTCGAGAAGACTGTTGCCGGCATCACGAGCCCGGCCCTGGTCTTGTCGATGAAATACGGCGAATCGGATTTCTTCCGATACCTGTCATTGAACCGGAATTTTTTCGTCACCGATCTGCCGAAGATTGTCGAACTGCAGACGCGGCGGGAATACGAAGGTTGCGGTGAGTATCCGAGCTTTATCGGGCGCGACTATGAGCAGCTGGCAATTGAATTGCGCGAAGCCACCAATGTGGTCGGAATCTCCGTGTGGTGTCAGACCGGTGGTTGGACGCCGTTCCGTCGCTTGGCGTTTCTCGAAGAGGAGGGGATCTGGACGGAAATCAATACCTTCGTCGCGCTTCGCTTGTTCAAACATGGCGAGCTGGTGGAGGAGGCCATCTCGAGAATTCCCAATGTCCAGAATCATGCCCAGCTCGCGGAGTTGCTCCGTCTCTCCGAGGAAGTGGTGATCGATCTGCTCTATTTCCCCGAATTCGCGAGAAGGCGCCTCTACTTCCGACGCGTCAGGATTCCTCCGTTGCTGGGCGTCTACTGGCATCACATCTTCGTCGCGCATTCACTCAAGAAAATGCTGAAGCACTTCGTCGGCGACGGAGAGACCTGTATTCGCTCCGGTCACGCGGCGATGGTGAAGATTAGGCGGATGCGCGGGCTGGCGCTCGAATGCCATCTCCCGGAAGAGGATATCGAGTACATGGAATACACCTTCGGAATCATTGCCTTGGCGAGGGAGTATTTTTTCCGCCCTTTTGACGAAGACATTAAGAAGCGGCTTGAGAAGGCGAAGAAGAAATACAAAAAGCGCTATCCCAAGGGGACCCGTTTTCGATACACCGTGAAGCTCGACTTTACGCCCTTCAAACTGAACCGACGATGGATGAGTCTCTTCTTCAACTATCTCGTCCGGCATCAGCCCAGCTATCGTCTTGTCGACAAGGTCGTCGGACTGCGGTTGCTTTCGTTTGCTTATTTCGCGGTGAAGCGATCCCGACCGAAAATGGTTCCTAAGATTGCACGGAAGAGTGCCATGGGACTCGACGCTATCTTTAAATGAGTCAGCGCGAGCGCGCCGGTTTTAGAAAACAAAAGGGCCCTCCAGTTTCCCGGAGAGCCCTTCAGTTAAACTTCTCAGTTCAACCTGTGTTGGGGGAATTCGAATCAGTAGTCCAATGCCACCGAAGCAATGTCTTCGGGGATGAGGTACTCCTGCGCCATGGTAAGGGCGTCGGACATGGACTCCTGCCACTGGGCGACCTGCACTTCCGCGAAACGGGGTAGTTCCGACGGGTTGTTGAGAGCTTCAGCGAAATCGACTTCGGTGTTGTCGATGGCTGTCTTCAAGTCATCTGAAAATGTGGGGAGATTGAGCTGGGAAGCACCCAGATAACGAACCGCTTTCTCAGCCGGGCTGCCCTTCCATTTGATCTCGGTGCGTTCGTCACCGGGGAGGTGAGCGACAACGTAGTCGGCCTGGTCGGCAAAAATCTCAGTAATGTCCGTGATCTCTTCGTTGCAACGCTCGCTTTGATTGTTGGGGATCACGAGGGTCATCTCGGCATCGAGTTCGGCGAGGAGAGCTTCGAGTTCTTCCTGTTCGCAGAATTCGCCCCAGTTTCGGGCGGCGCCGGTGTGAACGTCGACGATGACGGCCTCATGTCGATCGACGGCTGAAATGAGCTGGGAAACGTCGAACTGTTCCTCCAGGTCCCAGAATTCACCTTCAAAGGTTTCCGTCATGTCCATCTCATTCGAGGTGACGAGCAGGTGGCGCAGGTCGAGTTCCTTGAGATGGTGGGAGATAGCGCGTGCCAGGGCAGATTTGCCGGAGCGCTCAAGGTCATTGACAACGACGATCAGTTTTTTCATGGCAGGTCGAATTAGATAGGGTGAGTATAAATATCAGAAATACACTGGCAAGAAAAAATTTAAGAATTTTTAAATTTTAAGGAACCTTTTATAAAGGCTCGTTCTTGTAAGGAGGATTTCGTGTTTCGGAGGTTGAGTGGCCAGAAACCCATGTCTCGACACGGCTGACCGTCTTTTGTAGACGGCTGCGAGGCAAAAAACGTTCAGAATATTTTGCGAATTCTGTCCAGAATCCCCCGCAAATCGCTCAATTTGCGGATCTTGTTCGATGGGCCGTGGAGGCGCAGGGCCCTGATGCTCAGGTGGAGCGGGCTAATGTATCGGTTTCGGCATTGGCTTTTCCTTTGACGGGCGGCCATTCCTCCCTAGGGTAGCGCCGGCTGCCGCCAAAAGGTGGAGCTAACCGTCCAGGTAGAGACTGCCCGGGCGACTTCGTTTTAACGAAACACGTTTGAATTACCAATATGGCAACCTACGGAATTAACGGATTTGGACGGATTGGCCGCAACGTTCTGCGCGCTATGTCCGACGAACAACTCAAGAAAGTCGTTGCGATCAACGACCTGACTGACAACAAGACGCTCGCACACCTGCTTAAGTATGACTCCACTCAGGGTCGCTTCGACGGCACTGTCGACTACGACGATGAGTCCATCACGGTGAACGGTCACCGCATCATCACCACTGCTGAGCGCGATCCTGCAGCTCTCGGCTGGGGCGATAAGGGCGTGGACGTTGTTCTCGAATCCACCGGTTTCTTCGTGGACCGCGCCGGAGCCGGCAAGCACATCGAAGCTGGCGCCAAGAAGGTGATCATCTCCGCTCCTGCTAAAGAGCCCGATCTCACTTTCTGCATCGGCATCAACCACGAGCTCTACAATCCTGCAGAGCACCACATCATTTCCAACGCTTCCTGCACCACCAACTGCCTGGCGCCGATGGTGAAAGTCCTCAACGACACTTTCGGTGTTGAGAAGGGCTTCATGAGCACGATCCACTCTTACACGGGTGACCAGCGCGTTCTCGACGCTCCTCACAGTGACCTCCGCCGCGCTCGTACCGCTGCTGAGAACATCATTCCGAGTAGCACGGGTGCTGCCAAGGCGATCGGCCTCGTGATCCCCGAGCTGAACGGCAAGCTTCAGGGCGGCGCTTTCCGCGTTCCCACGCCTACCGGTTCTGTGACTGACTTCAGCGCGATTCTCAAGAAGGAAGCGACTGTTGAAGAGATCAACGCTGCTTACAAAGAAGCTGCTGAAGGCCCTCTTAAGGGAATTTTCCACTACAGCGAAGATCCGCTCGTCCTCAAGGACATCGTGGGCGATCCTCACTCCTGTATCCTCGACGCCGACACGACCATGGCTCAGGGTAATTTCGTCAAGGTTGTCGGCTGGTACGACAACGAGTGGGGTTACTCCAACCGTGCGGTCGACGCCATGGAACTCGTCGGCGGCAGCCTCTAAGGTTGTCTCCCACAACGAACCTTTTGAAAGAAGCGCCCCCGACTGCACAGTTGGCGGGCGCTTTTTTTCGGTAGGGCTCAGGACATGATTCGGGCCTTTGAAAAAGAAAAAGATTAAGAAAAGGAAAAAGACTTTTAGATGAAACTCTCTATCAGCGACATCGATCCTGACGGTAAGCGCGTTCTCATGCGCGTGGATTTCAACGTGCCTCTCGACGACGAAGGCAACATCACTGACGACACCCGCATCAAGGCGGCCATCCCGTCCATCGAACATCTCACCAATGCCGGTGGTCGTGTCATTCTCATGTCTCACCTCGGTCGTCCCAAGGGTGAAAAGAATCCGGCGTTCTCTCTGAAGCCCGCTGCCGATCGTCTTGGCGAACTGATCTCTGCGAACGTGAAGTTTGTTGATGATTGCGTTGGCGCCGACGCCGAGGCCGCTGTTGCTGATCTCCAGGACGGTGAAGTCCTTCTTCTCGAAAACGTGCGTTTCTACGCCGGTGAAACTGATAACGACACCGAGTTCTCCAAGCAGCTCGCTGCTCACGGTGACATCTACGTGAACGATGCCTTCGGCACCGCTCACCGCGCCCACGCTTCCACTGCCGGGGTGACCGAGTTTATCGACACCTGCGTGATGGGATTCCTCATTGAGAAAGAGCTCGAGTTCCTCGTGACCAAGCTTGAAGAACCCCAGCGCCCCTTCGTCGTGATCATGGGCGGAGCCAAGGTTTCTGATAAGATCAAGATTCTCGAGCGCCTCATGGACAAGGCGGACGCCTTCATCATCGGCGGTGCTATGGGAACGACTTTCCGTCTGGCCCAGGGGTACGAAGTCGGTAAGAGCTTCGTGGAAAACACTCCGGAAGCCCGCCAGATGGCTCTCGACATCATCGAGACCGCCAAAGCGAACAACACCGAGTTCCTGCTTCCTGCTGACACTCGCTACACCGAAGACTTCGGCGATGACATGCCGACCGAAGTGACCGCTCCCTGGGAAGAGGGTGGTGCCATCCCTGCCGACCGCGAGGGTATCGACATCGGTGACAAGGCGATCGAAGAATTCTCTGCCGCCATTGCCAAGGCCGGCACCGTGATCTGGAACGGACCCATGGGTGTGTTCGAGAAGCGCGGATTCGACATCGGCACCAAAGCCGTTGGCGCCGCCATTGCCGCCAACGAAGAGGCCATCACCATCGTCGGTGGAGGTGACTCCGTAACCGCCGCCAACCAGTTCGGTTTCGGAGAAAAGATGGACCACATGTCCACCGGAGGTGGTGCGTCTCTCGAACTACTCGAAGGTAAAGAGCTGCCGGGAATCGCAGCCCTCAACGACAAGTAATACGAAAGGTTTTCAGGAGTTCAGGGATTCAGTCCCGACAACTCGACCTGAAGCCCTAAATTCCTTAATACCTGAATACCAAGAATATGAGCCGTAAAAACATCATTGCCGCTAACTGGAAGATGAACATGACGCCTACCGAGGCGGCTGCGTTTCTCGACCCATTCCTGAGCACCTTCAGCGAGGCCACTGCTGTCGATATCGTGATTGCTCCTTCTTTCATCGCGATGCCGAAAGCTTCCGAGCTGATCACGCCGAACCCGGCTGTTGCTCTTTCCGCCCAGAACATGTCCCACGAAGCTTCCGGTGCCTTCACCGGTGAGACCAGTGCTGCCATGCTTCAGGACATCAACACCGAGTATGTGATCCTCGGTCACAGCGAGCGCCGTTCTCTCTACGGAGAAGATGACGCTGTCATCAACAAGAAGGTCCACGCCACTCTGGCGGCTGACCTGAAGCCGATTCTCTGCATCGGTGAATCTCTCGAAGAGCGCGAAGGCGGTCAGCTCGAGAGCGTTCTCACCACCCAGCTCGAAGGCAGCCTCGCTGATGTGACTGCTGAGCAGATGGCCGACGTGGTCATCGCCTACGAGCCGGTCTGGGCGATCGGCACTGGAGTGACGGCTACGCCAGAGCAGGCCCAGGACACCCAGGCATTTGTTCGCAGCGTTCTCGCCAAGATCTTCGGTGAAGAAGTCGCTGCTGCCACCCGTATCCAGTATGGCGGTTCCGTGAAGCCGGGCAACGCTGCGGACCTGATTGGCCGCGAAGATATCGACGGTTTCCTCGTTGGTGGCGCCAGCCTTGATCCCCAGAGCTTCGCCGAAATCGTCAGTGCAGGCATCGGAGGGTGATAAACTCCTTCATGAGCCGCCGTTGGCGGCTCGAATGATTTTTAAAGGCCCGAAGCTTCGTCAGAGGCTTCGGGTTTTTTGTGTACGTGGCAGCTTTGCGTAAGAAATGGCCTTGTCATTGGATTGCGCTTTTCTGACGCTCCCTTGCGATGACGAAAGCCATGCTTTGTTTTGTTGGCCTGTCCCTTGCGATGGGTGGTATGTCAGTTTCCGCTGGCGATGAGGTTATCTCCACGGTCATGAAGGATGGCTTTAAGGGCGATGACAGCCCTCTTGCCAAGGTGCTGGACGGAGATGCTTCAGAGAAAGAAACCAAGGATCTCGCCAAGATGATGCATCAGTTGGACGGGGTCGAAGCGCCTAGAGGAGATCAGGACGCATATGCAGAAAAGATCGCCGAACTTCTGGACGCCATGGATGCAGTTGCCGGCGGTGACACGGGCCCCAAGGCCCTCGATCGCCTTGATGATGCTTCCAGCTGCAAGGCCTGCCACGATCCGCACAAGCCTAAGAAGAAGTGATCGACACAACGGCACCGCTTCGGGATGATTGATCTATGATCACGTTTGAAATACTCGAAGCGGATGCGGTTGTTGTCGTGAAGCCTTCCGGCCCTTTGTCGGAAGGCGATTTCCAGGGGCTGGCTGAAGGAGTCGACCAGTACCTCGAATCCCACGACGGGCTGTCGGGATTAATGATCCAGGTCCAAGAGTTTCCCGGCTGGGAAAACTTCAGTGGGTTGGTCCAGCACATTAAGTTTGTTCGCAATCACCACGAGAAAATCCAAAGGGTCGCGCTGGTGACAGACAGTCATATTGCGACGGCTGCAATCTCGTTCGCCAACCACTTTGTTTCCGCGGAGGTGCGGCATTTTCCGTTCGAAGAATCTGAAAGCGCTCTCGATTGGGTGAAACAGGGATGAGATGGTTTGCGGCCAGCCTTTCAGTCATTCTGTGCCACGGATTCCTCGCGGCGCAGGATCGTCCTAACATCCTGATGATTGCCGTGGATGACCTGCAGCCAATGCTGAGCTGTTACGGGGATAAGAGAGTGCAGACTCCAAACTTCGATCGTCGCGCAGGCTCCTGATGTGGAGGATGAGTTTCTCTCTGCCGGAAGAATGGTCAACGAAGTGAACCGTCACCTGGATGAGTCGCACGAGAAACCCTTTTTTTAAGCTGTGGGCTTCCGCCGTACGCATCTTCCCTTCGTCGCGCCGAAGCGCTACTTCGATCTTTATGAGCCGGATGAATCCTGGCTCGCGCCGAATCCGGAGCCGCTTAAGAATGTGCCTCATCTTGCCTGGTTCAACTCCGATGGCTATGGCGGCATGATGAAGAAATTGGGCGATCCGATGCCGGATCCGCTGACGCGGGCTGATGCGATCGCGCTGAATGGCTTTGAGATGCGAAGTTACGTCGGTGCTCCTGTTCACGGTGAAATTTCTGCAGCAAAGCAAATCGAATTGCTGCATGCCTACGCTGCCTGCGTTTCCTATGTGGATGCTCAGATTGGTAAGTTGTTGGATCAACTTAATGAGTCAGGCCTGCGGGAAAACACGGTTGTCCTTCTCTGGTCGGACCACGGCTGGCATCTCGGCGAAATGAGCGCCTGGGGTAAGATGACGAACTACGAAATCGCCAACCGAATTCCCTTCATGATTTCTGCTCCGGGCATGGAGCCGGGTCGGACAAAGTCCTTTGCGGCGCTGCTGGATGTTTATCCCACGCTTTGCGAACTCGCGGGAATCGAATCTCCAGCGCACCTTGAGGGTATCAGCCTGGTGCCTGTGTTAGTAGATGCGGCGGCTTCGGTGAAGGATATGATATTCCACGAATACTCTCGTTACAAAGAGGACTTCATGGGGCATGCGGTAAGGACGGATCGGTATCGCTATGTGCGTTGGACAGACAGAAGGGGCGAGCTGGTGGCCGAGGAGCTTTATGACCTGGAGAGCGATCCGATGGAAACCTTGAACCTGAGCAAGGAACGACCCGGCAAAGCCAGCGAGTTGGCCAGGCTGCTTCGCTAAAGGCCGAGCCTGTCCTGCAATCTCTCGCGCCACTTTCGAGTCTCGTCGTTGCTGACGTCCGGATTCTCCGCGATGGTCTTTTCGTAGAACGTGTCGAGTTGGTCGTAGAGTTGCTGTTTCAGTTCGTCCGTGAGTAGTTCCGGCTGCGCGAAGTATTTCGGCTTCGGGCTCACATTCTGCGCGATGCAGCGGTAGAGGAAGAGGCGGTCGTAGCTGCTTCGCAAAGGGAGGCGTCCGATTTCCTGGAATGCTTCGCGCAGAACATCCTGGGTAGCGTCGAACCGGCTCAGAAGGTGAGTGATCTCAACACCGTAAAGCCAGTCGGGGCTCCGGTAACGGTGACTGGTGTCATAGAGACTCGCTGTCTCCCAGGCAATGATGCCCAGTGTCTGGCGAACAAAGCTCAGGAGGTAGGCGTCCATTGCTTTCTTGCCGATGGCCTTGCCACCTTTCCAGAGCACTTCTGATCCGGCGATCCATCCTGCTGCGAGCAGGGGATTGGAAGCGAGGAAGAGTTTGCTGCCCTGCCAGAGGTAGCGAACCGGCTTGAGGATCGGTTGGAGTTCTTCGTATTTCTTGTAGACCTTGCTGGCCTTTCGGATGTTGTCCGAGACCTTCCGCAGGTTCATCTGCTTCACCTCGAGAATAGGCAGTTCTTCGAGCAGCAGGATGATCTGGATCGATGCCCGGTTCACGGATCGCAGCAGGCTTTCGAGATTCATCTCGAGCAGGGGGCGATCGGATTCCGGTTGGTAAAGGCGGGCGATGGATTCAGTGAAGTCGATCAGGTCGAGCAGGGGCTGGCGTCCATCGAACTTGCCGTCCTTCCAGTAATCGCCGGAGGAATAACATTGCAACATGCGGTCGGCTTCATCGTCGATGAGATCTGCGACGCGACGGTCCATCTGCTGATGGGCTTCGGTCTGCCAGTCGATCGCCTGGAGGTGTTTGTAGTCAGGAAACTCCATCCACTCGCCGTAGGCCATGAGAACCTGTTCGAGTTCGTGGCGCTTTTTCTCGAGGCGGGTTGCTTCATTGCGAATGGCCTGTTGCGCGATCTCGGCGAGATCCTCTTCTTCGTTCTCTCCCGATTCTTCGTGTTTGTTCCACGTCAGGGTCACGATGAAGCCGGAGGTGGCCAGCGAAGCGAGCAACCACTTGAGCCAACCGGGCTCCGGAGCGGCGATGAGGATGCCGGCGGCGAGCAGGGCAAAGAGGAGAATGGCAAAGTTCCGACCGCCGAGAGACAGTCGCGACTGTTGCCGAAGTTGCTCAGAGATTTTCATCCGTTCTGCCAATATGGCAGAGGCCATCCTAGCTGTCGCCTACGTCCTCGTAGATTTTTGCGAGGCGAAGGAGGAGCGACTCGAGCTCGGTGTAATACTCCGCCTCGTCCATATCATCACGCTTGCGGCGCAACTGTTTGACCTGGCGTTCGAGAGTGTCGCGTTCGCGGCGCTGCTCTACGGTGAGGCGGCGCTCGAAATCGTTTTTCACAAGAACCTTCTGTCCGGCGAGTTCGCCATCGGGCTCTGCTTTGTCGGATACGACGCGAGTGGCAGTGGTGCCTTCGTACCATTCGGCGCGTGAACCCTTGCCGTCTCCATTGTCATCGAGCAGTGCATGTTCCGTGGCGATGCGACCTTCGTTTTGATAGAAGAGCGCCACTTCGTTGGAAGCATGGATGAAAGCTTCCAGTAGTGAGACCTGATCATCATTGTCGAGGTCGGCCTCGGGTGCGCCGGCGATGGCGTCCGGGAAGTAATTGCCGAACCGTGCGAAATCGATTTCGCCTTCGTTCTGCGTCGCGGTAATGACGACGCGCTTCGGGCCGGAAAGCTCAGGGATGAATGAGCCGCTCGCGGCGGTAGTGTTGATCACGGCGGTTTCGCCTTCGCGATTGACGAGCCAGGAAGCGAATTCGTTGTCGGAGAAGTCCGGACCGCGGGCATTGAACTTGGCCGTGCGTCCGTCAAAGGAGCCGTGACCGATCAGGACGATCCAGAGTTCGGGAGCCTCGGACTCTTCAATGGCCTGGCGCAGTTGCTCGGCGTCGGTAGCCTGCTTGCCCTCTGGCACAGGATCTTCTCCGATCACGGTGATGGGTGCTCTTCCTCGTGAGGCAGCCATCTTCCACTTCTTGGTGACTTCGCTGAAGAGCGTTTCGTATTCGTCAGTGCCGGGAGTGCTGACGATCACGATGATTTCAATTTCACCGTTCTCAGCCATTAACGACGGAGTCGCAAAGCCAAAGAGAATCAGTAGTCCTGTGAGAAGTCGAAACATGGTTGAAAGTTAGAGGATGCCCTGGCGGCGGCGGAGAACCCATTCTCCGAGAAAGCAGGCAAGGGCGATGAGGAAGAGCCAGGGCGTATGCCAGAGTGGTCGCTGGCGAACTTCGGAGATGGGGAGGTCCAGGGTTTTCAGAAGGGCGGGAAGCTCGGCAATTTCGTCGAGCCGGAGCACTTCGCCACCTGTCTCGGCAGCGATGCGTGCGAGGGGGGGCTGGTTGGGGCCGAGCTTGGCAAATTCATCGGCTTCGGGATTGGTGGTCCGTGCAATCTCGTCTGTGCCGATCTCTTCGCCGTCACCGTCGAGAACCGAGGCTTGAACGCGATAGCCGGATGGATTCTCGGAAGCATATTCGGCGGTGAAGAGTCCGGGGTCAGTGAGGGATGGTTCCGCGGAAAGTGTGGAGGTTTCCCCATCCTGGTGTGACACGGTCAGGATCACGGTGGCGTCATCCTGGGGGTCGAAGGTTTCGGTCTGGACGCGGACGGAAAGCTTGGTGAGTGGCAGCGGGCCCGAGTTCACTTCTTCTTTTTCCAGTTCGACGCGGGAGGGGACTTCGTTAATGGCCCAGCGAACCAGTTGGCGCCAGGAGCGGGCGAGGTTTTCCTGCTGTTCCGAATCTTTCATACCCCATCGCCAGAAGTCTGCGATGGTTACGGCTGCGGACTTTCCTTCGCCGTAGCGCTGGGTGACGATGGCCGGGTAGGTGCGTCGCTCGCTGTCAATTACGGTGGACAGGATGCTGGCTCCCGGTTTGATCGCTGAGATCTGGTTCACAGCAAAGAATGGCGTCATGTAAGCGAGGCGGTTGGTCTCCTCGTCTTTGCTGGAGCGCAGTCGCATCCAGGGCTCGAGCCAGCCCTCGCGGGTGAGATTGAAGGCGGCTTCAAGTGACGGAGGACCGCTGCGAATTTTATCGAGGTAAACAGGAAGGACGCGACCAACCGGGGTGTTCTCCCACTGTCCGGGTTGGAAAGATTCCTGGCCGCCGAGCATGAGCAGGGTTCCGCCGCGACGGGAAACATACTGGTCGATGAGTTCCTGTTGCTCCTGGGTGAAGAAGGAAGCTTCGAGGTCGTCAATGATGATGGCCTTGTAGGCATCAAAGAGATCTTCGGCGGATTTGGGAAAGCCGTCACGAAGTTCGCGGGCGTCGCTGACATTGAGTCGAACGAGAACCGGTTCATCATACTTGTGGGTTTCCTCCGGGATCTCGCTGCGAAAACCGCGGAAGAGTGGATTGCTGCTTTCCCCGGTGCGGCCACGCCATTCGAACTTAGGCTCGCGCTTGGCGATACGAATGAGACCGACCAGCTCGATCTCGGAGTCCATCGCGAGAGAGCGTCGGAGAAACTTGTATTCCCAGTTGGGGCGTCCGCTGACGTAGAGAATTCGATAGGGGCCGGAGCCTCTATTGACTGAGATCTGTTTCTCGTTGTTGCGGTCAGTCAGTTCCTTTGCCGGCTTCTCGCCGGACTGTCGGATGCCGACCTTGAGAAAAGAGATTCCGGGGGGCATCGCGGAGAGTTGAAGGCGCACCGGCAGGGCGCGTGAAACGGGACCGCCGGAAACGGGCTTGGGAAAGACGACTTCTTTCACGGCGAGTTCCTTGCCGGCTTCGTTAACGGCAAAGACTTCGACCACATCGGGGAAGTGGCCACGGGCAGCCGCTTCGATATTCAGGGTGACCTGGGCGTCCTCAAACTGGGTCGTCTCGGCCGTGACATGATTGATCGACAGGTCATGGGCCTCCGGTGAGGGGTCACCCAGGATGACGGGGTAAACCGGGACGCCGGCGTTTTCCTCGACCTCTGACCACTTGGCGAGAGTGGCATCGAGCTCTTCAACGTCGGTCGCGTTGCCGTCGGTGAAAGCCACGATCGCTGCGAGCGGCCGCTTGTCGAAACGCTGACGGATTCGGCCAAGCGCGGTGGCGAGGTCAGAGCGGTTTTCGTCGAAGCTGAGTTCGCTGAATTCATCCACCCGCCGAAGACTGCCGTCGAAAAGGAAGGGCTGGAGACGGAAGGTGTCATCGATCCGGGCAAGCCACTCGGGATAGAGATTGGTTTCTGAATCTACCAGGGCGGAGGTGAGTTGTTCAGCAGGTGACGGCTGGTTGGCGTCGAGAGCCACGGTGAGACCGGACGAGTTGTCGGCGAGGATGGCCACCTCGTTGGCGTTCTTCTTGGGAAGTTCGTCGAGGATGACGGGCTCCATCAGAATGAGCGCGAGGAGAATGAGTCCGGCGAGCTTGAGCGTGGCCGCGAGAAACTTTTGAGGTCCCCGCAGCGGTGATTTCCTGTAGGTGAATGTCAGGATAAAGATGGAGGCGGCTCCAAAGACGAGAGCAACCCATATCCAGCTTTCGTTGGCGAAAGCGAGGGTGGCAAGAAGGTGGCTGGCGACTGGGGAGGGGAAAGGCATTCCGTGCTGAATCGGGGAAGGATGAACGGGTTATTCACCCGCGCCAAGCTCTTCGTAGTAACGGCGGACGAGATCGCGGAACTCACTGGGGACAGGATCGCGATCAATCGGGGCGATGGGGTTCTCCTTGTTCAACTTCGCAATTTCTTCGCTGAGGCGTTGGCGAAGTTCGACAAGGGGATTGGTGATGCGCTGATTGATGCTGCCAGCCTGAGGAGCATCGTTGTTGCGCTGAAAATCGATCCGCATGGCGCGGGCATCGTCGAGGACCTTGGCCAGTCCATTGCGGATGTCTTCCTGGTCGACCATTTCTTCGATATTGCTGAGACGGTCAGCCCAGTTTCCGTAGTCGTCTCCGGTGATTGGCCCCTGTTGCGGGGCTTCTTCGGGACGGTCAAAGAAGAGTGGCTGTCCGCCGAGTTGACCCCCGGTCGGGATGCTGTTGCCACGATCATCTCCACCGAAATTGCTGCCGCCTCCGCGCTGACCGGAACTGTTGCCGGCCATGCTCTGCTGGCCTTGTTGAGATTGTCCGGGTTGCTGCCCCGGTTGTTGGCCCTGGCCATCTTGTCCCTGTCCTTGCTGGCCCTGACCCTGTTGTCCTTCGCCGGGTTGCTGACTTTCTCCCTGCTGACCTTGGCCTTGCTGGCCCTGGGCGAGACTTTGCGGGTTGTTGCCCTGTCCTTGCTGCTGCCCTTTACCGGGTTGCTGGCCTTGTTGTCCTTCGCCAGGTTGTTGCCCCGGCTGCTGTCCCTCCTGGCCTTCCTGTCCCTGTTGACCGGACTGACTGGCTTGTTGCTGTCCTTCCTGTCCGGCCTGACCCTCCTCCGAAGGCTGCCCCTGACCTTGCTGGCCCTCGCCCGGTTCCTGTGATTGGCCCTGGCCTTGCTGGCCTGCCTCAGCCATTTGAGTGGAGGGCTGGTTGCCTTCCTGACCTTCCTGACCCGGCTGCTGGCCTTCGCCGTCCTGTTCAGATGGATCCTGTGAGTTGCCGGCCTCGGCGTTTTCAGAATTCTCGTTTTCCTGCGATTTCTGACCGGACCCGGCCCGGCCTTCCTGCTCGGAATTGGGATCGCCCTGGCGAGTGCCTGCTTCGTTCTGAGCCAGCTGACCGGAGCCCTGTTCTTCTCCGGCTTCGTTGTTTTGACCAGTTTGACCGAGGCGGTTGGCTTCCTCACGGGACTCTTCGATCAGGCGATCAAGTTCGGAGCGGGCAAGTCGAAGGGCGTCGGCCTCGTTGCCAAGAATCTTTTCGGAAGCGGCTTCGATGCTTTCCTTGAGTTCCTCGATGCCGCGGGCTGCTGCCTGCTCCGGAGTGCGGGCCTGATCGGCGCGATTGTGATAGGTGTAATCGCGGGCTTCCTTGAGGGACTCCTCGACTCCACTCATCTTGGCATTGCGGAAGGCTTCATAGAGATCGTCGGAGAGCAGGGATTCGGAAGTTTCGGACTGCTCGCTGAGATTGCGGATTTCTTCGAGAACGCCTTCGAGGTTTTCAAGTTGGTTGCTGAGGTTCTGGGCGACTTCTCCGCGCTGCTGTTGAGCTTCGGTAGAGAATGGATCGTTTGGATTCATCTCGCTTAACTCCTCGAGCTGGTTGCTGAGCTCCTCCTGGTTCTCGGCGAGAGCGCGGGTCTTCTCGCGAAGATCCCGCATTTCCTCGGAGAACTGGCGGGAGGTTCTTTCGCGGAATTCCTCTTCCATCTGCTTCAGCTCTTCGCGGGCGCGGGTTGCTGAGTTGGCGGCGGCGGCGAGGTTGCCCTCTTCGAGATTTTCGGCGGTTTCCTGAACATTCTCGCGGGTGTTCTCAAGTTGCTCGCGCTCCTCCGCCATGTTAGGGCGATTCTGCTCGGACTCCATCCGCTCGCCGAGGTCGTCGAGCTCGCGGAGCAGTTCCCGTTGTCCTTCCTGGAGGCGCTTGAGTTGGCGCTCGATTTCCTCGCGCTCTTCTTCGGACGCATCCTGCAGGTGTTCCTCGAGTTCCTTGATCTTCTCGGCAATGGCTTCCTGGCGACGGGCCAGTTCCTTAAGTCGGGCCAGCACGGCGAGGTCTTCCTGCTGCTCGGCAGTCTGGCTTTGCTCCTGGGCAACGGTGTTCTCCTCGTACTTCAGATCTTTCTGTTTCAGCTCGAGGTTCATGTTGCGGCGCTGGTTCTCCTGCGACTGGCCCTGCCCCTGGGATTGGGA
>JABSSQ010000170.1 GCA_013213905.1 Verrucomicrobiales bacterium
ACCTGCCTGGGACTCAGCGATTCCCATTCTTATTCACGCGCCTACTCATCCTCAATCCCCAAACCACGGAGACCGCTATCCATTGAAGGGAACCGAATACGATCTCCTAAGGGCAATGCATCTCCACCCGTCCCCATCTGCCTGTTATACCATTCCATTGATTGGATTAGTACGGCTTCATAGGCCTGTGAAATTTCCAGTAATCGCGATCTTCTAAGCGAACATTTCATGAAGAAAGTAGCAGAATCCGAACGTTCAATCGAAAGACGGTGAGCACTAACAGCAGCAACACACCTTCGATGAGTTGCCAAATATCGCTTCAATGCTTCATGATTACTGATCCCAATATTACTTTCGGCCTTTTCCTCCAAGTAATCGTGTAAAGCAGTGAGTTCTCGCACAACCAGATGGTTCGGTGATTCATCCAAGAGGTCACCGACCGTATACCCTCCCATCACTCTCTTCTCAACATCGACAAAAACCCCTGACTTATCTGGAACCAAGGTATCCAAAAGGCCCAGAAGACGCGTGCTCCGCTTCAAATTTGCCATCACATATCTCTGTCGATACATCTGATCAAACGAGGTAGGCGAAAATTTCAAGCCAGCCAGTCCAGCGCCACTGTTAATCCCAAGCCGATCTTCCTCATCTTCTTTGGACCACAGCGACATCAGAGGGTTTTCATCATCGTACATCCCCCAGGTCAAAATACCAATGACGGTCATCGTCTCAATATCAACGATTGGACTGCCGCTGTTCCCCCCCTGAGTTTCGGCATTGTGTTTGATAATAAAGTCAGGAACCACTTCAGTTATCACTCCCTCAAGTTGGGTTATCTCGCCCCTTCCCTTGGTATTCCCTGTAACGAGGATCTTTCGGCCTGCAGAATCCGCCCCAACGGGCATAGGGTTGATTGTGAGCGCCTTCTCCACTCGGTTGGGTAATTTTAGACGAAGCACATCACCACCCCAACCTTTTTCCCGCCAAACGCCCTGTCCGTCTGCTGCAATCTCGATACTAACAAAATTGGAATACTCTTTTCCATTTTGATCAAAGATGCGGAACTTTAAAGCTCCGTCAAAATTATGAGCGTTGCTGTAGATGTAGGTCGAATCACCCACATTGCACAAGAACGCCGACCCGTTCCATCCCACTGGGCTTCCGTCTGACCTCTCACTTCTGCCTTCCCTATCTATTCCTTCCGTCACCTGGACGAAGAGAGAACAATCAACTACTTCGTCGAAGGTTTTCGGAAGCCAGTCGGCATCCACCGGAGACATTGTACCGCCGAGGGAAAACTTAGTTTCGGGCTCATTTTTGCCATGGTTTTGATCGTTCTTGGACGCAACCATTGCGATTTCCGCCGCTTCTTTATCCCTCCGGTACTGTTCTGCCGCCACAGGATCGAATCCATGTTCATCCTGTAGTTCCTTCGGAAGGTTCAGAAACATCACCTTTGATACCCCGCCGTCATGCTTCACCATCAGGCCATCGGGTTCTTTCCCCGTGATTTCGGCATTGCGATATTCCTTTCCGGACACTTCCCGAATGACCAATCCAGCCGCTTCCATCCCCGCCGCCTCGGGCTTGGCCCATTGTCCGTTCCTCCTACGATATCCATTAGCCCCGGCATCGGCTATCATCTTCAGTTCCTGTCCCAATGGCAGTAGCTTTGCCCTCAGGTTCGGATAGGCGTCAACGGCTGCAGTCAGTTCGCCCAGGGCTTTACGTGCCGCATCGAACTGGAATGGCTGGGTGAGGTCATAACGAATCTCAGGAATCGTGATCACCTCTTTCACGTATTTCGAAAGGACTTGCTCCTTGTCACCATCAAGAGTCACGACGTTTGTAACCACTCCAGCGATATCACACGTCTCGCACAAGTAGAGGCGGGCGAACTCAGGCTTGTCGTACTGATTGGAGATAACAACAACCTTAGGTGGTTCTACAATGACGTTCTCGTTTTCAGAGAGGGCCGCTTGTCCAGCCATCAAACCAACGAAGATGGCAGTCCAAGCGGATACGTAATGCCAGTCATTACGGCAGGATCTTAGGTTCATGAGGTTCCGGGGTGGTTCGTGAAATCGGCCAAAATTTGACCAACACCTTCACTATGACGCCAGGGGTGGGACATTCACGGGGGCTTACCTGCAAAGAGGCGCCAAAGAAAAGCTCCTGGCCCTGACACTCTTTCACCATGAAGCCAATTCCGTTCCATCACATCCCCCCAAATCGAGGGGACTGATATACGACTACCGGAGGTTTCTTGCTCTCTCGCAAAGTGCCAAAGAGCGTGCAAATCCCCCAAATCTTTGGTGTAGCCCCTAGACCCATCGCTATTTAGGTCAGAGGCACGCGAACCGACTTCGTCGGTTCAAGTCCGGTGGGGACTTTGAGAAATAAGAAAGCCAAGGCTCTTCCTCAAAGATTGGGGACATGAAGCAAATTCGTTAGAACCGCCCCATGTCCCCGGATCAACATATAGGACTGAAGGGATACCGTGTAATCCGGTATCAGAGCAAGCCAAAGTTACGCATCAAGGCCGAGCCCCT
>JABSSQ010000171.1 GCA_013213905.1 Verrucomicrobiales bacterium
AGAGTGAAGCTGTTCGCATCCTGACCAAAAGGAAAGCGGATCCGGTAGACTTCCAGTCCGATCTTTTGAAGCCGTTCACTGTCCCGCTTCGTGGCTCGTTCCCCGGCGTCGTCGGCATCGTAGGCCAGTCGAACCGCGTCGAAGTTGGCCGCCCGGATCGCTTCGAAGAGTTCGTCGGTAAAGCCCTGCGTCCCGTAAATGCAGGTCGCGTTGTCCATCCCGTTTTTGATGAAGGTCAGGGCGTCGAGGATGGATTCGCACAAGATCAGTTCCCGGGCTTTGAGGGATTCAGGGTTGAAGATGCCGTGGTGTGGCCCGGGCAAGTAGAGGTGTTCGGGGGTGCCCTTTCGCAGGTTCCGCGTCACTTTGCGGCCGTAGATCTCCCTCACGTGTCCGTTGCCGTTCACGATCGGGAACACGAGCGAGCCGTTGAAGTGTTCGTGGCCGCTGTCCTTACGAAAGACGCCGAGTTCCTGGAGTCGTGCCCGGATCTGCTGGCCTTCCTTACGTTGTCGGTCGGGCAGTCGAAGCCCTAGCGTTCGATCGGCGAAGCCGATGCGGAAGCGTTTCACGAGGGCTTCGTCATCGAGGCCGCGCGAAGCGAGGTAATCCCGTGCCGGCTTCGATTGGGTCATTCGCTCGTGGTAGTAGTCGCTGACCTGGTCGAGTAGCGTTCCGTCGTCCGCGTCGGGATCGAGTGGGCACGGGAGTTTCGTGGTCGTCGCTTTTTTGGTTCGCCTGGGCGGTGCGTTCTCGAACGCGGCTTTGCCGTCGGCCAGGAGCTCGAAGGCGTGACGGAAGCTCACCCCGTCGAACTTTTCGACGAACTGGATCGGGTTGCCGGCTGCTCCGCAGCTCATGCAGTGGAACAGTCCCTTCGATGGCGTCACGATCATCGAGGGTTCGGTGTCGTCGTGGAACGGACAGAGGCCGATTAAGTCTTTGCTGCCGTGTTTGCGAAGTTCGATCCCTCGAGAGCGGATCAGGGCCGCGAGATCGGTTTCGCGTTTGATGCGGGTGATTTCGTCGTCGGGGATCCGGGCCATGTTTTTGAGCGGTGTTCACCCGAACTGAAAAAGGTCGCCAAAACCGGCTTTTTCAGACCCTTGTCAAGTTTAGGGTGGTTTTTCTTACTGTTTTTTTGTAATAGCTTTAAAGCATAAGTAAAGCGCCAAAACAATAATTCTTATTCTCGTGATGCATATTTCATCCATGCAGACAGGCAGACCGCCGCTTTCTCCCGCTTCAAAATTTGGCGCTCGACTCCGTGAGCTCCGAGAAGATGCCAACCTTTCTCAACGCGAGGTTGCCCAGGTCCTGGGGATTTCGCAGCCTTCGTACGCGAAGTGGGAACGGCGAGACGTGGCCGTCACGGCCTCCCAACTCGAGCTTCTCGCTGAGAGCCTCGGTTGCAACGTCGCCGATTTTTTCACGGACGATTCACCCAATCGCAAGCGGGGGCCGGTCGGTCGAGCCAAGAAGGTCTTCGAGCAGGTTTCCCAGCTCCCGCGCCATCGTCAACGCGAGATCCTCGACATCACGGAGCGACTCACCGCGATTCACCTGCGCCAGATCGAAGAGCAGGACTCAAGTTCCAAAGCAGCTTCCTAACCAACCTCCTTTCTGTTTGTCCGAGGGTGGGGCCGTTGCGGGGCGGCGGAGCGCAGCGATCGCCGGTCCGCATAAGGCCAAGGGCGGGGGATGGCTGGGCCTCGCTCGAAGATGCGATGACCGCCCTTCCCTGCCCGGTCGCTCGAACGATGACGCGGCCGAACTCGACTTGCCAGCCGACAACGCTCGGCACCCGTCGATTGGCCTTCCCGTTGACTTAACAGGGTTGAGTCGAGCACCTGACCCTGTTGAGTCCTGGACTTAACCCTGTTGGCTCGATGACCTTACCCTGTTGGGTTTCTGATCCTGACACGTTTCTTAAACGTGTTCAGCTTTGGCTGATCACCTAAATGCCTCTTCCGCCTTGGGCGCGGGGTCAAGCGATCCCGCAGAAGCGTAGCGACGAGGACAGCGATTGACGCCATCAGCGCCCGAAGGCGGCAGGCGCGAGCCCTCACGTGTCGATAACAGGAACGACGAGACGAAGCGCTTCCCCAGGATGCCCGCGGCAGAGCGAGAGGCCGGAGGGACGGCACGGTGTGCAGGGCGAACGGAGTGAAGTCTGGGGTGGCAGATGGCGAGGAACGAGCCACCCGGAACACGGTGCCGGCCTGGAGGCCTCGATTGACCTAATCCCGCCCCTGGGCGGCTGACCTTGTGGGATGGGACGTCGGGAGCAGATGGAAGCTCCGAACGTGGCGCCAGCAGACCTCGTGCCCCCCTGAAGCGAGGCGTGAGGGGGTGAACCACAAAAACAACACGCCGAAGGCGCAAGCAGGCCGGCCCACCACCCCCTCACGCCGCAGCGCCGGAGGTCGTCGCGGGTGGCTGGATGCTTGCAGCCAGATAGAGCCCGTGGCGGCCGGCTACAACACAGCGAAGGGAACGGCCTCGGCAGCCTATCGGTCTGCGAGGAACGAGCGCCCGGAGGATGCATCGAGGCCCAGTGACCGCCCTCCGAACCACCAGCGCCAGAGCGACGGCCGCGGCATGTGCTTTAGCAGATGCCGTGACGGAGCGGTCGATTACAGGTTTGGCGGGTCTGCTCGTTGACGTGCGCGACAGCGGTTTGGTGACAGAGTTAGTGAAGTTGAGTTTCACTCATCGTCTGGAAAGTGCTTTTCCAAAAGCTCATCATACAAGTCCCTATCGCCCTTCGCTGGCCATGCATCTCTTCCCGATTCCAAAATCCCCACCAGACCAATCAACGAAAGCGGATCTCCTGCAATAAATTCGGTCCCATCTTTCCGCGCATACCAAAACCCTATATCGGTGTCATTTTC
>JABSSQ010000172.1 GCA_013213905.1 Verrucomicrobiales bacterium
ATTGCTGGAGCCGGACCTGAACATGATCTCCACGATCGGCTGTGTCTTCGCGACCTTGTTCAACATCGGCCCGGGTTTTGATGCCGTTGGCCCAGCCCAAAACTTCGCCTTCCTCGGCGCTGACACCAAGATGGTGCTGAGTTTCTGCATGATCCTCGGACGACTTGAGTTCTTCGCCCTCCTCGTTCTCTTTGTTCCTTCACTCTGGAAGAAATACTGAGTCCGTCCCCGACCGCATGTTCGCTCTCGATACCCTGCTCACCGAAACCGGCCTGGTTCGTTTCGACAAGAAGACAACGGAATGCCTGGAGAAAATGGGCCTGCGAACCGTGGGCGACGCGCTCAGCTACTACCCGCGCCGCCACGAGGATCGCACTCACTTCAGCACCTTTCCGGAGAATCCAACAGAAGAATCCGTCTGCCTGCACGTCGAGGTGATCGATGCGCAAACCCGTTTCGGGCGCGGGCGCGGCAAGCGCTGGTTTGAAGCCACTGTTGAACCGGCGGCCGGCGGAAACCTGCTCGGCAATCGCATCGTCCTGCGCTGGTTCGGTCTCGCTTACATCCAGAAGATCATCACCGTCGGACACCAACTCGTCATCTACGGGCAACTCAAGATGAGCGGTCGCAAGCTCGTCATCGATCATCCCGATTTCGAAATCGTGGACGACGACCCCACGTCCGCCGAAGCGCATATGGGACGCATCGTTCCGATCTATCCGCTCATCAATGGCATCAATCAGAAAACCGTCCGAACCCTCATCCACGGCGCCCTCGAATCCGTGAGCGATGAATCGATTCCCGAATGGCTGCCGCCGGGAGCTTCTGATTCCGAACTCAACCGGGCCCGGGCCATTCGACAGGTTCACTACCCCGACACCTTCGAGACGCTCGAACCGGCACGTCGCTACCTGGCTCTCGAAGAGTTTACCCAGCTTCAACTCATTCTTCAGCGCCGACGCTCCGAGCATCGCGCCAAGGGTGGCAAGCCTCATGCCGGCCCGGGCCAACTGCTTGATCAGTTCCTCGGCAACCTCCCTTTCGCCCCGACCGGAGCCCAGCAAACGGCTTGGGAAGAGATCCGCGCCGATATGGCGACGGAAGCGCCCATGGTTCGACTGCTGCAGGGAGATGTTGGTGCAGGAAAGACGCTTGTCGCAGCCGCGGCCATTCTACTTGCGGTGGAAGCCGGCTTCGATGCCGCACTCATGGCTCCGACTCAGATCCTGGCAGAGCAACATTACCAGAGCTTCCGGGACTGGTTCGAACCACTGGGAATCGAAGTCACTCTCAAGACCGGCAATAAGGAAGCCGGCGGAGATCTGCCCCTTTTTGCCGGATCCGGCAGCAACCTTGGCACACTCACCATCGGGACCCACGCGCTCATTCACGATAAGAGCGAATTCCCCAACGGCCTCGGACTTGCCGTGATCGATGAGCAACACAAATTTGGCGTCGACCAGAGGCAGGCACTCATCAACCGCGGCGATTCTCCCGATGTCCTGGTCATGACCGCGACCCCGATACCGCGAACGCTGGCCCTGTCATTTTACGGAGATCTCGACGTTTCCATTCTCGACGAACTGCCACCCGGACGCGGCAAAATCATCACAGGTGTCCGACTGACCAGCCAGACGTCCGATGCCGCGAAGTTCATTCAGGAACAGGTTGGCGACGGTCGCCAGGCCTACATCGTCTACCCGCTGATCGAGGAGTCCGACAAAATCACCGCCGGTGCCGCATCGGTCGAGTTTGAAGCCTGGCAGAAGCGCCTGCCCGACATTCCAATGACACTGCTCCACGGCCGCATGACGGGAGACGAGAAAGATGCCGTGATGGAAGAGTTCCGCAGCGGGCGGGCCAGTGTGCTGGTTTCCACCACTGTCATCGAAGTCGGCGTCAACGTCCCTAACGCGAACGTCATGCTGATCTACAACGCAGAGCGTTTCGGCCTCGCCCAGATTCACCAGCTTCGCGGGCGTATCGGGCGCGGCGAACACAAGAGCTTCTGTGTCCTCATGCTTGATCCGGACAACGCCGATGCCCGTGAACGTCTCCAGATCCTTGAGAAAACCCGCGACGGCTTTCTCATTGCTGAAGAAGATCTCAAGATTCGTGGCCCGGGCGAAATGTTAGGCACTCAGCAAAGCGGCCTCCCGGACCTGAGGTTTGCCGACTACATCGGCGACACCCGGCTGGTGGAACAAGCTCGCGAGATTGCAAAAGCTATGGTTGATTCTCAACCGGCATGAATCGGAGCCTTCGGTGACCCGGCCCTTTCACGTTCCTGATTTCTCACGCAAAGCAGCCCCGCTTTTCCTTGCCAGTCCGAATGAGCTTCGGAATGCTGTTCGAGCGATGAAAGCCCACCCCCTGATCGTTTTCTGCCTCGCCCTTCCTTTCCTCACGCTCGCAGATAACTGGCCCTCGTGGCGCAGCGACCACTTGGGTTCCGGTCGCACGGCGGAGACAAGCCTGCCGACAAAATGGGGGCCGGAAGAGAATGTCCGCTGGCGCACGGAGCTACCTGAGCCCGGTAATTCAACGCCCGTCATTTGGGGCGACCACGTCTACGTCACTCAGCCCGACAGCTCGAACCAGAGCCGGAACCTGCTTTGCTTTGACCGCGGCAGTGGCGAACAACTCTGGAAAAGCGGGGTCATCTATGAAGCCGGGGAGCGCAGCCACCGAACCAATCACTTTTGCTCGGCCTCGCCCGCAGTGGACGATGAGCGCATCGTCGTCTCCTTCGGCTCCGCCGGGCTGCTCTGCTACGATCACGACGGCAAGGAATTGTGGCGTCGTGACTTCGGGGCAATCGATCACGCCTGGGGCAACTCAAGTTCCCCCGTCCTGCTCGACGATATCCTGATTCACTATCACGGCCCCGCCACCAATGCCGTTCTCTACGGATTAAATCCCGCTACCGGAGAAACCGTGTGGGAATGGAAAGAGCCGGCCTGGAAAGTGGGCGAGCGAACCGACGGTTTCAACGATCGCCCCGACCAGGGAATCATCGGAGCGTTCAGCACCCCAATCCTCGTCGAAACTGGCGAACGCCGGGAATTGATCATGAGCTTCCCCATGGAAATGAAAGCCTTTGATCCCGCCACCGGAACGTTGCTCTGGACCTGTTCCGGTCTCAACCCGCTCGTCTACACTTCTCCCATGTATGACGACGGCGTGGTCGTTGCCATGGGCGGTTACTACGGCAACTCCATTGGCGTCAAAGTCGGCGGCAGCGGAGACGTCACCGAAAGCCATCGCCTCTGGCAGGAAGTCCGGCACCATGGGGGCATCGGTAGCGGCATCACCAAGAATGGTAAGCTCTACTACCAGGACGCCGGCGGCATTGCTTACTGCGATGACATGAAGACCGGCAAAACCCTGTGGCGGGCCCGCCTCCCCGGCGCCGGAAAATCGTGGGGATCCTTTATCACTGCGGGCGAACTGATCTACACCCTCAGCCAGGCGGGAGACACCGTTGTCTTCAAGGCTTCGGAAGAAGGACTCGAGGTCGTTTCCCAGGGCCAGGTCGACGAACATACCAACTCATCGCTCGTGGTTTCCAATGGCCAGATCTTCATCAGGACTCACGAAGCTCTCTGGTGTATTGAGCTTGAATAGATTCTCTATTCCTCCACTTCGCGCCCCAGCTTGCGCTGCATCTCTCGATAGAGGCGCTCGATGGCTTCTTCGGGAGATTCCATCATCATGCCCTCTTTGATCTTACTGGCGTAGAGGCCGAAGGCGAACGGAGACACCGCCGGCACCTCCATGAGAACCCAGTCCAACTCCGATGCCGTCTCAAGAAACTCCATCGCACGATTGGTATCAAGAAAGGTGTGTGTCGCCTCGTGAACGGCTTGTTCCAGCAGCGGATGATCCGGTTCGCGCTCCGACAGAACCTGGAACAGCAGATCGGAGCTCCATCGAATTTGACGCATCTTGCGTTCGGCTCCGGGCAGATTCCGGGGAACCATCAATCCCGTCTGCGCCACCCCGGAAAATTGCCACTTCACCAGCTGGGAACCTTTGAGAACCCCGGCAAGATCCGTCTCTGCATCCGCCCTGACAAACAGCTCGCGCCACTGATCCTTTCCCAGATCCTGGAAGTCTTTCACGCTGAGCATAAAACCGTAATCATCAATCGTGACAAGAGTGTTGCCTCCCACTTTCTTCTTCAACCGTTGACTGACGATGCGAGAGAGGGCATCATTCGCCGCTCGTCCGATCAGGGTGTGAAAGAAGAAATGGATTCGCTCCTCATCTTCGCTGTCGATGAATCTCTCAATGAGCATTCGATCCTGTCGCGGAACCTTCGAGATAACGGACTGGTTTTCGAAATGCTCAATCATCGCCGCAGCGTTCACCTGCGATATCGACCATTCCTCGACGAGCCAGTCGATCACTTCCTCCGGTTCCTCAGCCACCTCGTTGAGGCGCCGGTCCAGTTCGGTTCGCAGACGCGCCACTTCGTTGGCGATGCCGGACGCCAACGGCATCTTGTTGGCATTCCAGGCCGGGACCGTTGGCAGGCGACCCGAGGCATTTTCGACAATGATTTCGGCGGGCGAGCTGTCGATCAGTTTCACCGTCTTGCCGGCGAGAACAAAAACGTCCCCCATCTTCAGGCCCTTCACGAATCGCTCCTCCACCGCTCCAAGGCGACGACGACCCAGCAACACATTCACCATGCCATCAGCGTGGATCGTTCCCACGTTGACCAGGTATTCCCGCTCCACCTTTTTCGAAACGGTGTGATAGCGCCCGTCCCGCTCCTCTATTTTTCCGAAGGTTTGGCGGTATTGCTGCTGAAGCGAACGCCCCCCGCCTTCCAGGTATTCAATCAATCGATCAAACAAGGTGCGATCGAGGTCACGAAACGGGTAAGCTGATCGAATCGTTTCGAAGGCTTCATCCGGGGTTACCCCATCATCCATCGCCATCCCCATGAGGTGCTGGATCACCACATCAGAAGCCGAGTCGAGGATTCGAACCGGATCGAGCTTCCGCTCATGAGTCAGGCGGGCACATACGATGCACTCAATCAGATCATTGATATTAGTTGCCACGAGAACCCCGTGACTCGTCTGATCGATAGAGTGTCCTGACCGGCCTACTCGTTGCAGGGCCCGCGAAATTCCTTTCGGCGTGCTGACCATGATCACCGTGTCGATGTGCCCGATGTCGATTCCCAGCTCAAGGCTGGTTGAGCACACCACAGCGCGCAGCTCACCATCTTTGAGTCGGTCCTCCACTTCCTGGCGAACGTCGCGATCCAGCGAGGAATGGTGGCATTCAATGGTCCCGCTCAAATCCGGGAGCGCGAGCTTGAGCCGGTGAGAAATCCGTTCCGCTCCGGAACGTGTGTTGGTGAAAATCAAAGTCGCGCGATTGCCGTCGACGATTCGGGCCATGTCAGTGATCACCCGGGTCGCGGTGTATCCCGCCGGCGGGTAGGCCTGACGCCGCAGCGGCGTCATCACTTCGATGAGAGAACGACGCCCGATCGAAGCCTCCCGAATCCGACACGCCTGTCCCGAACCTGAGAGAAAAGCGCCCACCTCTTTGAGCGGCGCCACGGTCGCGGAAAGACCAATGCGACAAAGTGGCTCGACGTTCCCCCGGATTCGCTCCAGTCGTTCCAGCGAAACCATCAGATGAGACCCCCGCTTGTTCTCAGCAAAGGCATGCAGTTCATCGACGATAACAAACTCACATCGCCCCAGGGCTTCACGGTATCCTTTCTGCGGCAAAACGATGGCGAGGCTTTCCGGCGTCGTGATCAGAATGTGAGGCGGCTTCCTTCGCTGCTTCTGCCGTTCTGCGGAAGACGTATCGCCGGTCCGAAGCCCGACCGTGATCACTTCATCTAACCCCAGCCCTGCCAGCGGCTGTTTGAGATTCTTCTCAATGTCATAGGCCAAAGCCCGGAGCGGCGACACGTAGACACATCGAATCCCGTGTTTTGGCAGCTGGCCTTCATGATGCTCCCTGGCGAGCCTGTCGATAATCCCGAGGAATCCGGCCAACGTTTTTCCTGACCCCGTTGGTGAAGACAGCAACACCGACCGCTTCTCCGCAATATCAGGAATGCAAAGCTCCTGAGCTTCGGTCGGCTTTCCGAAAGTTTTCCGAAACCACTTCGCCGTCTGCGGGTGAAGTGACTCGTCAAATGTCCTCTCTGAATCCACGATGATCGTTACGACAGTCGCTACGACTCCTCAAGACTGCAGGAAGCAATCGCGCGAATTGATTCAAGCGCGCCCGATGCGATCGACACATCACAGTCCCGCGGCACCTCAGGCTCCCGGGGATTGAAGCGGATCAAGGTCGCCTCAGAAGAGTGCCGACAGACTTCCTCGGAGAACATGCGGATCGTCGGGACCGCCTTTCCAGCCCCGAACTCGAGAATCACGATTCGACTCTCCCGCCTTTCAGCGAGCCAGGCATCAAGATGGCGGCGCTGCTCATCGTTGCGATTCCCCAGGTAATTCCAGTCACCAAACATGAGAATGTTAGGGCGAGCTACAGCATCACAGTGAGGGCACCGCGGCAGTGGTGGCCGGGCTCGCATGGTTTCCTCATCCACTTCGATATCCAGATCCTGAGCCGACCAGATGGCATCCCCGCAGGGCAGCGTGCACTGCAGATAGTTGATACTGCCGTGAACCTCGTAGACGGGCTCACCGTCAAATCCGGCTCGCTGGAAATGCCCGTCAACATTGGAAGTCATCACCGCGCATCCAGCCGGCTTGGCTCGTCCCCACTTGAGCAGGGTCTGAAATCCTTCATGCGGTTTCGTTTCCCGATAGAGGTTCAGTCGGTGTCCGTAGAATCCCCAGGCAAAGGCGGGATCACTGCTGAACCCCTGCGGGTTCGCCATTTCAACAAAGCTGCGTCCCAGATTGCGATAAGGAGGGTAGGCATTCCAAAAGCCTTCGTTGCCCCGGAAATCGGGCAGCCCGGAGTCGACTCCCATACCCGCGCCAGCGGTGATGAGGAGCGCATCAGCCTCCGCAATCAGTTCCGCCGCCCGCTGGATCGCTTCGTCCAAAGTTTCAAACCTCGCCGGCGAATTCCTGCCATTCGGGGTGATTCAGGATCTCACCGAGAATGTCATGGGTCACCTTGAGGGGAAACTGGTTCGCATTGATGTCCGTGCGCCGGTCGGCGTAGTAGTCGAGAAGCCCCTTGGTCTCGTCCTCGTAGGTCTTGATCCGTTTCTGGATCACATCATCAATCGCGTCATCCATTCGACCTTCTTTGAGAGATCTTTTCCGAATCCGCGTAATGAGTTCATCGCGATTGGGACAAGAAAGATGAAACAACTGCAACACCTCGACGTGCTCCTCAAGCAACTTGGCCTGTTCCACGCTCCGTGGAATACCATCGAGAATCATAATGTCGATGTCAGGCTTGAACATGTGCAGGTTGGCGCGCGCATCGACCTGGATCTTGAAATAGCGCACCGTCAGTTCGTCCGGGACCAATTCTCCCTTCCTGGAATAAGAGACAAACTCCTGACCGATCGGCGTCCGCGTGTCCATCGATCGAAAAGCGTCTCCCATCGCAAAATGATAAATTCTCGGAATCGAACCGAGAATCTTGCCCTGAGTCCCTTTGCCGCAGCCGGGTGCTCCGATAAAAATGAACGCCTTATACTTTTCAGGATGCTCGCCAATCATAGAGGGTTTGTTGAGGATGAATTACACTATCGAATTCAGGATAAGCGCGTAACGTAGGCACAAGTCAACCCCGTGTTATGCTTTTCAGCCCCTTCATAGCGACGCGCTACCTCAAGCCGAAGCGCACCTTCGTTTCGATCATCACCGTGATTTCCATCCTCGGCGTCGTCCTGGCGGTGTGGATGCTCACGGTAGTCATCGCTGTCTTTACCGGTTACGGCGAGCGACTCAAGGAGAGCATCCTCGGCTTTGAGCCTCACCTGACCGTCGACGCCGGCGGCCTTATTGGCGACTTCGTCCCGGTATTGGAGGAAATGCAGAAGATCGAAGGCTTCACGGGAATCACTCCGTTCGTCAGCGGTCAGGTCATCATGGATTACCGGGGCCTTCGCAGCGCTCCCACGATTCGCGGCATCATGTCTCCCGAAGGGATCGAACTGGAGCGACTTGAGAGCAAGATCGCGAAGCAGAAAGATCCGGCTTCCCCCCCGGGATCGAACGAAACCGTCCCGCGCGGTGACTTCACCCTGCCAGACCCCTACTCCGCCGTCATTGGCGACGGCATCGCCGATGCCCAGGGTATCGAAGTCGGCGACACCATCGTCCTGCAGTCCCCGCGCGACGTGCAGTCGTTCATGGAGAAACTGGACAAGCTCTCCAACGCAGATGAAAGCGAACGCGAACGGCTCTTCGATGAATTCCGCGAGTTTACCGCTCCCCAGGAAGTGACCGTCACCGGCATTTTTGATTCCGGACACTGGGACTTCGACAGCCAGTTTGTCTACATCCACCTCGAGACCGCCCAGGTTCTCTATGGTTTCGATCTCGAGGAATGCCACGGGGTAGCCGCCCGAGTCGAGGATGCTTTCCGGGCTCATGAGTATTCGGAGAAACTTCATGCCGTTCTTCCCCAGCAGTTTCGGGCGATAACCTGGGGCGAGCGCTACCGCGGTATCTTCAATGCCGTCGCCACCGAAAAGCAGGCCATGTATATCATCCTCTTCATGATCATGGTAGTCGGCGCTTTCTGCATCATGAACACGATGATCACCGTGACCGTGCAGAAACGATCTGAAATCGGACTGCTCAAGGCACTGGGCTCCACCGAAGAGCAGATTGTCAGGATCTTCCTCCTCCAGGGCTTGCTCGTCGGAATTATCGGTGTCGTAGTCGGAATGGCCCTGGCCCAGTGGACGATTCTCGAACGCAACACCATCGGCGCCTGGCTCGGAGACACCTTCGGCATCGCTATTTTCGCCGAGGACATCTACAAGGTGGACGGCGGCATTCCCGCCAAGCAGAGCCTCAAGGATCTCATCACGATTTCAGTCGGATCCTTTCTCGCCTGCACGCTTGCCGCTCTCATTCCCGCCCTGATCGCGGCCTCACTTCAACCGGCCAAAGCGCTCCGCAGCGAGTAGTTTTCTCTTCCTACACTTCGTAACTTCTATCAATGGAGTTCTATCTTTCCATCGACGGCGACAAAAAGGGGCCCTTCACTTTGCTCAAAGTGGGCAGCCTGCTTGAAGACGGTACCGTCACCGCTGACACCCTCGCCTGGCACAAGGACCAGGAGGGCTGGCTCCCCATCAAGGAAGTCCCCGCCCTCGAAAGCATGGTCGAAGCGGTAAAGCGGGAAAAAGAAGCCGCTGAGGCTGCCGAAGCAGGCGATGACGAGGTTCCTGATCTGCCGAAACAGCCCACCTTAGCTCCGGGCGGAAAACCTCCGGTGGTGGCTCCTTCCTTTATCCGACAGGTGCGCCCTTTCACCCGATTCTGGGCCCGCATGTTCGACTGCATGCTGGTGATGACCTTGGTCTACTTCTTCGTCGACACCAGTTTCCTGATGCCGAAGGAAGGTGAATCGATGGCGGACTGGCTGGTCCGCTACCAGGAGCAGATTGCCTCTGAGGAAGCCATGGCCATCGCATCGACGATCGTTCGCGCCTTCGTCGGCTGGCACTTCCTCGAAGCCGCCATGCTCTACCTTTGGGGAACGACTCCCGGCAAAGCCATCTTCGGCATTCGCGTCCGCACCCCCGAAGGAGAGCGCCCCAGTCCGTTCCGCGCGCTTGGGCGATCCCTCTATGTCTACCTGATGGGGGTCGGTTTTTACCTTTTTCCGTTCATGCTAATCGGCATGACGTTCAGCTTTTTCCGACTCATGGCGACCGGGCAATGCCTATGGGACCAGCACCTCAAACTCGAATCCTCTGCCGAGCGTCTTTCTCCGGTAAGGATAGTGCTGGCCATCTTTGCCTTTTTCGCCTTAGTAATGTTACAGTCTCTTAAATTTTCATGAGTCGGAATTGTTCCATCGTGCTGAATGCGCATGTTCCCTGGGTTCGTCACCCGGAGGTCGCCCATTGCCTCGAAGAGGACTGGCTTCACAGCGCTGTGCTCGAAACGCACCTGCCACTCCTGGAAATGCTGTTCCGTCTTCGCGAGGATGGCGTGCCTTACAAGCTGACGCTCAACCTCTCGCCGACTTTCCTGGCCATGCTCCAGGACCGCACCCTGAAGCGTCGCACTCTCGCCTACCTCGACCGCACCCTGCGCCTCTGCCGGGACGAGGTAGAACGCGGCGACATCACCGGCTTCGGCAATCTGGCGGAAACCTACGAAGATCGTTTCCACAAACTCCGCTCTCTCTTCATCGACGACTGGCACGGCGATCTCGTGCGCGCTTACACCAACCTGCGCGACAGCGGTCACCTCGAACTCACCGCCAGCGCC
>JABSSQ010000173.1 GCA_013213905.1 Verrucomicrobiales bacterium
CCCTTCGAACCAAACTTGGTAGCGCCCTGCATTGGGCCCCGATTCGACCGAAATAATCACCCTGCCATCACCAGAAGACACGGTGATCCCCCCTTCAGAGTACCAATAGGTCCCCGCCTCGGAAACAAGAGGCGAGCAAAGGAGCAAAAGCCCCATAAAAATCCGCAGAATCAATTTCGTCATCATCTAAAACCAAGCGTGCGTGCTATGAACCGGGTGCGAGATTGGGACCGCGTCCTTCTTTCGAATCCTCGGGATTCCAAATGAACCAGTCTTTGTCATCGATCGGTGGCTCTACGAGGGGAATTTCTTCGACCACCTCAGCTGCAATGTCCGGCAGGTCCTCGAACACCTCCACATCACCCTCAATTGCGATGTCTGGCTCACCTTCTCCCAGCCCTTCGTTTGCCTCGACTAATCGCTGAAGCAGAGTGAATATCTGGATGGAGAAACGATTGTTTCGAAAATATTCCAGCGCCTCTTCACTGGCTCCACGTGAGGCCAGATAGTTGATCATCTCTTCGGTCAAAAAATAAGTCACCACTACCGATCTGATGCTGTCATCAAATCGTGGATCATCGACATCGCCGCGATCAATAGGAGGATTGTCCGCTCGCGTGATCCCAATCCAAATGAAAAAAGTGGCTATGAAGAAAAAAGATCTTTTTGTCATTAGTTTTCCTGAAGCTTTTTCACGGCTGCATCCACTGCCGCCGCGTATCTGGGATCGCTCCCGTAATCGTTTTTGAGCCACTCAACATCACTTGAGTCGCCCTGAGAGCCGATCGCTGCGATGCTGGCGATCTTGACGGACGGCGCTACCTTCCCATCACTGAGTAACTCTCGGGCGATGACTGACGCCTGTGGATCGTTGCGGTCTGCCAACACAGCTAATCCGGTTGTTTGGTTCCCTGATTCAGGGCCTCCACTTCCGTTGCGAGCCAACTCCGCTGCTTTGTTGGAAACGTCGGCAGAAGTTCCGCTTTCATCGACCGCATTCAAGGCCAGCAGCGCGGTCCCCGCTGTTGACAAAGAACGTTCATCCAAGGCGCCGTTTACAGTTTCGCGAACCGTCGTTCCGCTGGGGCCCGAATCAATTTCCAACCAAAGCCCCAGTTGCTGAATCGCATAATCCCGAAGCACTGGGTCACTGTTTGGATTCTGGTAAACGCCTTCCAAAACGGGGATAACGCTTTCGTCTCCCAACCGAACCGACCTCTCAGCCACATCATTCCAAAGAGCATGCCACTCCTCACGCCGCAGTCCTGCAGGCAGCACATCGGATTCTGCAAGCCAACTATGGAACTGTCCTTGCTGTTCCGGGTCGACGCGGTTCCCAAGGCCAAGCAAAGCCTCGTTGCGCGTTTGATAGGAGCCATCGGCAACAATGGGATGCCCCCCTGCTTTTCCGCCTGAGCCAGCTTTGCGTCTTGCAGGCCTCGTGATAACTGATCTTGAATTCGCTTTTGCAACGCGGCTTCGGTTGGTTTCCGAACCGGTCAATGGAACGGATGCTGCTTGAAGTGGCCGGGGAGGTTTTATTTTCGGATACTTATAAGTACCCACCATCTCTTCTTCATTCGGATTCGAATCAGACGAATGAGAAGCACCATTGCCCTCAACATCTGGGAACTCGCTTGGGTCTCGATCACCTCCTCCTTTCGGACCAGAGATGGAGTTCATCCAAAAGACGACTCCCCCGGTTGCGACTAAAATCGCAGCCATCGCAGCTCCCGAAACAACTTTGAATCTTCGACTCATAAGACTCTAAACACCGCTACGCTCAGTTAATCTTGTTTCCTTCCTCGTCGTAGACAGTGAGGCGATGGCAGATACTGCTTTTCGTTCCGTTAGGGTAATAGAAATCCAGTTCGATTAACCCCTGCTCTCCGAAGTCTTCCGGAGCAAAGGTCTTCGAGATCGTCCCGTCCGTAAAAATGACCCCGCCAACAAAGATGCTGATTTCCACCGTCGCTCCTTCAGGGAAATTATCGATCGCGATGGCGGATCGATAGATCCGGTCTCCATTTCCAAACTGCTCAATGAGCTCGGTCTCCGTGCGCAACGCTGCCACTGCCTCGAAGGAAGATAAAACGGCTTGGCCCGCAACAGGTCCATCAGTGGCCCCGAGGCGCATGATCAAGTTGTGATCGCCTGCTTCAGCTGCGCCCACCCGAAATTTCCTCCAGGACCCGGCTTCATCCTCAATCTCGCTGCTCACCACAGCTTCTGATTCAAAGTAGTAATTCTCAATCGGAGAACCAGTTGCATTGACCTTCCAGGTGTAGGTTTTACCTAACTTAAGATCACGCTGAGTTGGGTTAAATTCCGCACTGCTGGCACGGAGAAATCGTTCGGCAGAATAGCTGATACCATCCTCTTTCCATGTGGCTTTCAACTTGTATCTCCCTGGCTCTGCAAATTGATAAGCAACTGCATCACCATAATCGGTAAACTTTTCCCACCCCTGCGGACCACTCACGATGACCGCTTCATTGGTGCGCAACACCTCAGTCGGAGGAAGATTCAATCGAAGAGAACTCCCAACCAAGACCTGCAATTCCTCTTCCACATCCATCACCGGCGTGGCCGCCCATGAGATCATGTGCTCTTCAGTCGCTGTGCCTGACTCGAAACTGGCACCAATTGACACAGGGTCGCCTGATTCAGGCAGGGAGACGAAGGAGTACCACATGTCGCCAGGCCCGGCACTCGTCTCCATCGAGGCGCCATCCACCACAAGATCAACACCTCCCGAATAGCGCTGTCGCCCTTCGACAAACATGGGCGAAACTGAATTTGCAAATGGAGCCGTATCGAAAGAGTTACCCGCATTTACGATCTGCTCCGCGCCCTCCAGCCTGACCGCATAGAGATCAACTCCATAGATCCTCAAATGATGCCCAGCTGAAATCTCGTCGTGTAACACGGTGATACTGTGCGCTCCTGCTTCAAGATAGGGCAGCGTGACAACCAGCTGTCCCGGGCCCTCCGCCGGCAACGTGATCTGATAACGCCCCAAAAATCGCCCATCAGCATACAACTTAACCGCGGTGCGATTAATCCCCGCGGATTGAAGTGCGTCGCTCAGCAACCACTGAGCCTTGTAGTGCCCATCCTCAGAGATCACAAAATCGAAGGTGCGACGAGCGCGTCGATGATCTGCTTGAATTGAATCATCACTCCACAGCGCCCAACCATCACCGAGAGCCAGCGCACCAACCATCGACTGGACCAGCGTATCCCCCAATTCAATTCGATCTGCAGCATTGCTGATAGACTCGAAATAGGCACCACTGTCATTCTCCGACGGATTAAGATTTAGGACATATTCGTCGTGATTGTTGAGCCCATCCCCGTCAAAATCTCCCCACTGCCCCTGACGAACCCGGTCGGACCGCCCATCATCGAAATTATTCAGCCCATACAACTGCTCCCAGGCATCGGGCAGAGAATCGTCATCCTGATCGCCCTCGTCTTTGGCGTATGACCAGATAAAATCGGCAGGAATAGGCTCACGCCCTCCTCCCGGGCGCGCCCAGGCTACGCTGGCATGAGCCTCCTTGGTGTGACCATGCTGTTGAAGAACCTCGATGTAGTATCGCTGGCCCGCCTGCAAAGGAATTTTCACCGACTGCTGAGACACAAACGCGTTCCACTTGTAGGCATGATTAATCCCCACCCCATGGCCGGAGCCATACTCAGGCCCTAACTGGGCAATGAGGCGCTTCTGAAATTTAGTTTCATCTGTGGATAGCCACAGCTCAGCCGCAGTCTTGCCACTGATCCAGAATTGATACTCACCGCTTTCCGGCGCTTCGATGTAGCCACGAATCCGGTTGGCGAATTTGCTCTCGAACAACTCCCCAGTAGATGATCCTTCCTGCGGAACCACTTCAGTCGGAGGGCCAAAAAAGCGGGGCTCCTGCACTAGTAACCTTGTGCTGTATAGATGAATCCCTTCCCAATGTTCCCGAATCCAGAATCCATTGACGATGTCCACGCTATCGGGGTCCATGCCGCGTAGAGATTCTTGGAAGTTGGTCCACCCATCGCCATCTGGATCCGTCTCAGGGGCGAAATCTCCGTTCTGTGGCACCATAGGATCGAACCCAAATTCCATTTCCCATTTATCCCACATACCGTCCGAATCGCTGTCCGCGAAACGTCCATCAGTAATCCCATTGGCCTCCTCTAAATCGGACAACCCATCGCCATCGGTATCAGCCAACAACGGATTAGTACCCAGTTCCAGAATTTCCCGGCGATTCGACACCCCATCCAAGTCAACATCCTCGCCCTCTTCCATCGATACCGTGGGAATCCCAAAGTAAACACTACCTAATTCCTCCGCGACGTGATTCACCTCTATATCGAAACTGGCCTCTTCTTGAAACCGAACATCGACGCGATTCGGAAGCGCATTTTGAATTCGTACGGCACCGGGCTCCCCTCCATTCACGGTCTGAACCCCACCCAGATAAAACCCATCGTCCAACCACGAACGGAAATCCATGGTCTTCCAAAACTCTTCCAATTCCGGATGCGTTGTGACGCACACGACCGCCCCTCCCCCTAACTCTGCAGCCCCCTTTGA
>JABSSQ010000174.1 GCA_013213905.1 Verrucomicrobiales bacterium
ACACACCCAAAATAGTAACCCGGTTTGTAACCCAAGCTGCAAATTTCGGACTTTTCGGGATCACTCCAGAGAACACTAATTCGAAGTAACCCATTGAAGATTGAACAGTAGCGCAGGGGAGAGGACTCAGGCCAATTCAGGCAAAAACCGCCCTTTCGCATTATGAGTCCCCTGCTCTAACCACTGAGCTACAGCCCCGTCTTGGGAATTCCGGACCGCGACCGGCGGGGGAAAGGGATGAGAGTCTACGCTTCCTCGTTTCCACGTGCAAGCGGTTGCTCCAAATTTCAAGCCGGTCAACAAGGTCAGGTCCGACCATGGGCAGGGCCACCACCAAAATGGTCCGATCGGCGGCACCTTCGCTTGGCTTCGCAGAAGTCTAAGTAAAGCCCCTGTAGCCCTCGTATCACTGTCCCACCGCAATCCGTGTGATCACGCCGGGGTGCATCTCAGCCTCTTTAAAGCGCTCCTGAGCCTTCTTGATATCATATTCGACGCGTTCGAATGAAACGGCGTATTTGTCAGTATCGAAAATGACGTAGCAGGCAGCCGGATTATCATCGCGAGGCTGACCTACCGACCCGACGTTGATGAGGTATTTCGAACGCGGGTTGAGCGAGATAAAGCCGTCCGGCGGCTTGCACGATTCGATCCAGTTCTCGCCCTTCTCAAAGATGATGGGATTGTGAGTGTGCCCGTTGAAGCAGAGCGGCGCCTCCTGGTGCTGGAAGTGCTTCTTGGCGTGGCGGAGCTTAAGCACGTGGTAGAAGTCACCCGGATCATTGAGCGAGGCGTGCACGAGGGTCGCTCCGGCGACCTCCTCGGTCATGGGGAGCCGGGCAATCCAGTCGAGCTGCTCCTCGGAAAGCACTTCGCGGGCATGCTCAATGCCGCGACCGGCGCCGCCCCCGAGGTCACGCGGGTTGATCGGAAAGATGGTGAAGACCTCGTGGTTTCCCATCAGAATCTTCGAGCATCGATTCCGGACCAGCTCGAGGCACTCAGCAGCATCGCTGCCGTAGCCGACAACATCCCCGAGGCACACGATCTCATCGATCTGGTAGAGATCGATATCAGCCAGGACCGCTTCAAGAGCGATCTGGTTGCCGTGAATGTCGGAGATGAGAGCAATGCGCATTTTGGAAATGCTGAAAAGCGGAAAGGGGAAATACTGAAAGCTCGGACTAGAGAACCTTCAGCTTCTGAGGAGGGTAGCTTGGATTTGGTTGGGATCAATCGGTGTCCTGCTTTGTTTTACCGCTAAATTTAGTGGGCCTTCGCAGGTTTTGAGGGTAGATCTGATGAGTTCCTTCATGACTGACGTTCCCGCCAAAGAGTCCGGTGTTTTCCGGGTGCTGCACACTGCCGACTGGCATCTCGGGAAACTGCTCGGAGATTTGAGCCGCGAGGAGGAGCACGAGCGGTTTCTCTCCTTTCTCCTCGAGCTGATCGGCTCGGCGGAAGTGGATGTCCTCATCGTGGCCGGGGACGTGTTTGATTCGTCGAATCCTCCCCAGAGCGCCCTGACGCGCTACTACAATTTCCTGTCCCGGCTCAGCCACAGTTCGGCGTGCTCCGTGGTGGTCGTGGCAGGTAACCACGATTCGCCTGCCTTGATCGAAGCGCCCAAGCAGATTCTCGGACCACTCCGCGTCCACGTGGTGGGAGCCGTTCCCGAAGACACAGGCGAAGCGGTTTTTGCTCTGCCGGACAAGGAAGCGCCAAAGCTCGCCGTCGCGGCGATTCCGTTCCTGCGAGACCGGGACGTCCGCACCGGCCAAAGCGGGCAGAGTGCCGCCGAGATTCAGAAGAGCCTCGTCGACGGAATTCAACGTCGCTACGACGAGGCCGCGACAGCGGCAGCAGCCCTCGCCGAACAAGCGGGAGAGAAGGCACTCCCGATCCTCGCCACCGGGCATCTTACCGTGACGGGAGCTTCCACCTCAGACAGCGAGCGGGAGATTCATGTGGGCGGTTTGGGATCGTTTGGTGGCGATCGTTTTCCGGAGGCTTTCAGCTACGTCGCCCTGGGCCACCTGCATCGACCCCAGGCCGCCGGAGGGGAGGAACGAGTCCGCTATTCCGGCTCTCCCATCGCTCTGAGCTTCAGCGAGACCAAGGATAAAAAGGCCGTTCAAATCATTGATTACAAGGGAGCTGATTTAATTTCATCACAATCAGTCCTCATTCCGAAAGAGCGAGAACTGGTTCAATTGACCTGCAGCCGGTCCGAGCTCGAAAAAACGCTCCAGTCTTTCGCACCCGAAGCCGGTGGACTGGAACCGTGGGTGGAAATCGTGGTCACTGATCCGGTCCCCGGCGAAAACCTGTTCGAGGTGGTCCAGGAAGCGGTCGAAGGACGACCGTTTTCAGTCGTGAGGGTCGTTGGAAGAGCATCCACCCCGACGGCACTGCAGGATGGTGAGGCTCCGCGGCAGGACCTTGAGGATTCGATCCTCGACCGGCCGGGAGAGGTCTTCGCGTTCCGACTGGAGCAGGAGGAAGGCCTTTCGCCAGATGAGATCGGGAATCTGAAGGTGACCTTTGATCAATTGATCGAGCTTCACAGCGAGAGCTCGAGGGAGAGTGTTTCCACGACGAAAGGGGGTGCCTCGTGAGAATTCTCGAAGTACGCCTCAAGAACCTGAATTCCCTCCGCGGGGAGCATCGGGTCGATCTGAATGCTGAACCTCTCGTCAGTTCAGGCATTTTCGCGATTACAGGGCCGACCGGCTCCGGCAAATCAACGCTGCTGGACGCCATCACGCTGGCCCTCTACGGTCGCGCCGCGCGCTACGGGACGGAATCGAACCCGGAGCACATGATGAGCCGCCACTGCGGGGATTGCGCCGCCGAAGTCACCTTTGAAATCCCCGAAGGCACCTATCGGGCCGAATGGCAGCTCCACCGGGCCCGCGGAAAGGCGGACGGCAAGCTGCAGCCGGCCAAACGTTTCGTCTACGATGCGGCCGGGACCGTCCTTGCCCGCCAGATCCGGGAGGCCGACCAAGTCGTGGAATCCCTGTGCGGGCTGAGCTACGAGCGCTTCATGCGATCCGTCCTCCTCGCGCAGGGAGAGTTCGCCCGATTTCTCAAGTCCAAGGCCGACGAGCGGGCCGAACTGCTCGAAAGCCTGACCGGAACGACCATTTACACCGAGCTGGGCATGCTGGCCCACGAGGAAGCCAGCCGGAGACAGAAAGAACTCACCCTCAAGGAGGAGAAACTTGGCCTGATCCAGCTCCTGACCGAAGAAGAGCGGGAGGAGCGGTCAAGGGAACTTGCGACGCTGAAGAAGAAAGCCTCGACCCTGCGAAAGCGGGAGGAGGAAATCACCAGCATTCTGGCGCGGGTCTCCGAACTGGCCGCCCAGAGGCAGAAAAAGGAGGAGCTCTCTGCCCTGGTAGAATCACTGGGAAAAGAGGTGACGGTGAACAGCTCCGAATTCAAACGCCTCCACCGCCACCATCAGGCCCTGCCCTTAGCACCCGGGTTGTCTCAGCTCGACAACGCCCGGACCGCCGCACAACGCGCGCTGGAAGCTTCCACTGAAGCGGGCAGTCAACGCGACGCCGCCCTTCTGAAGCAAAAAGTCGTGACTCACGCCGCCGCCGCCATGGCAGGCGAAGCCCTGACAGCTCACGACAAGGAACAGGCGGAACTTGAGAAGAAGGCCGGGGAACTGGAAAGTGATCGCCTCAAATCCTCGGAATGGCTCAAAGAGAATGAGGCGGACGAGGCGCTCGCCGACAAGTTGAGTGGCTTGGTCAATCAGCTGACCTCTCTGGAAGCAGCCGGAAAAGCCCTGACCGACAGCAAGAGCGAGCTGGAGGATCTCCAGGCGAAGCAGAAAGACTGTGTTCAGCGGGTGGAGAAAAGCACCCAATCACTGCAGCGGCTGCAGGCCGAGGTCGCCAGCAAAGAGAAAGACCGCGAAGCCGCGAACTCCAAACTGGAGCAGGCCATGGAAGGCGGGGCGGTCGAATCCCTCGTCCAGCGACAGGACCAGCTCCGCGAGGAAAGCGCCACGCTCCAGGAGCTGGAAGCGCTTGAGGTCGTTCTCAAACGCGAGCAGAAACGCTTTGGCGACGGGAAGAAGCTTCTCGAGGAATTGATGGCTAAGCTTCCTGCCGAAGAAAAGGCCCTCGAGGTGCGTCGCAACGAATTGAAACAGTCGGAGGAGCTGCTTTCCTCCGAACAGCGTCACCTCCAGACCGCCGAGCGAATGGCTTCGCTGGAAGAACAGCGAGCCCAACTGGAGAGCGGGGAACCGTGCCCCCTCTGCGGCGCCACCGAGCACCCCTATGCTGAGGACTACGACACCGGCAGCCTGTTGAAGGAACTCACCGACCGCATTCGCAGGACCGAAGCGGAAACCAAGCGGTTGGCCGAAGTCGTCGCCAGCCAATCCGGCGAGGTCACCAAGCTGGAGGGAAGAATCGCCAACGGCAAGGGTGTCGTCATTGAGCAGGAGGCAGCCTTCACAGAAGCGAAGACGCAGCGGGACACCAAGGCAGACGCGTTGAATTTGCAAGGGGACCTGAAAGACGCCAAAAAGGCGAATGCGGAAGCGCTCGCCGCCCTGACCGAACAGCTGAAAAGCCTGGAAGCCGCCAAAGCGAAAGTGCAGGAGGCCGATAAAGCGCTCGCGGCGACAAAGAGCGACTCCGGCAACCGGGAAGTCGAACTGAAACACCTCAAGGCGGAAGACGAAGGAAACCGCAAGGCGATCGGAAAGGCCGGGGAGAAGACTAACGAACTCGCAAGGACCCTCAGGAGCGGAGAGGAAAAGGCGGCGAAGGACCTTTCTCCCTACGGTATCGACAGTCAGGTGGCTGGACGGGAATCCGAGCTCATCGGTATCCTCGAAGCGCGACGCGAGAGCTATGAATCGCAGCAAAAGCGACTCAGCCAGACGGAGCTCCTGCTGAAGGAGGTGGAGGGCAAGCTGGAGAAGGCGAGTGATGCCAAGCAACGCCTGACAGACATCCAGGATCGGCTTTCGCGGAAGGCGACGAGCTCCGGTTTCAGTGCCGCGGAACAAGGCGAAGCAAAGGTCTCCGAGTTCAGAAATCACTGCAACAACCTCGCCGAAGCGCTTGAAGCGCTCGAGAGCGTGGAGAAAGACTCGGAAGCCTCCGAAGCGACAGCAAAGGAGAGAGCTTCCGCCGCGACTCGCGCCCGGGAAGAAATCAAGACAGCGGCAGAGAAACTCGAAGCGGCGCTCGACGAAACCGAATTCGATTCGGAGGAGGCGCTTCGTGAGGCAAGCCTGAGCAAAGAAGAAGCCAGCTCCATCGAGGAATTGAAGGAAGGTCTCACAAAGCAGGAGAGTGAAACCAAAGCGCGGCTCAAGGAAGTGGGCGCAACCATCGAACGACTCGCCAAGAGTGATATCCCGGATTCCGAGGCAGAGAAAGAACTCGAGAAAGAGAAAGCAAACCTCTCAGCCCAACTCGAGGAAAACTCCACGCAGAGCGGCAGCCTGCAGGCGGCTCTCAAGCTGGATGACGAAAACCGAGTGAAGCAGGAGGCCGGCCTCGCCCAGTTGAAGGAGGAACGTGACGAATGCAAGACCTGGGATTTAATGAAGGGACTGATCGGCTCTCACGACGGGGCCAGATTCCGGCGGTTTGCCCAGGGAATCTCGCTCGATGTGCTGGTTCATCATGCCAATCATCATCTCGCCAAGCTGAGTGACCGCTATCGATTGAGGCGAGCGCTCGACGAGGAACTGGAACTCGAAATTGTGGATCTCTACCAGGCAGGCATTGCCCGCCCCATGTCCAGCCTGTCAGGGGGAGAGAGCTTTCTCGCGAGCCTGGCGCTGGCACTTGGACTGTCAGCCCTCGCCGGGAGGAATGTCAGGATTGATTCGCTCTTCATTGATGAGGGCTTTGGCACTCTCGATCCGGAAACACTGGATGTGGCGCTGTCAGCCCTCGAGTCCCTGCGACTCGACAACAAGACGGTGGGTGTGATTTCTCACGTTGAGCTTTTAAAAGAGCGAATCTCAACCCAGGTCGAGGTTCAGAAGCTGCCGGGAGGAATGAGCCGCCTCTTCGTGACTCCGACCCTGACGTGATGGCCAATATTGACGAAATCGACTGGTACGAAACGCCGCTCTACTACGATATCATCTTCGACGCCGACACCGGTGATGAAGCCGACTTCATTGAAGCAATGCATTCCCGACACGGAACCGGGGCGAAACAACCCTCCAACCTCGAACTGGCCTGCGGGACCGGACGCGTCATGAGAGAGCTCGCTGCCCGCGGCTGGTCATCTGCCGGATTCGACGCCAGCGAAGCGATGCTCGAATTTGCCTGGCTGCGACACAAACAGGAGGGATTGAAAGCGAAGCTCTGGAAAGACCGGATGGAATCTTTCTCGGTTCCGCGGGCTCAGAAATTCGACGTAGTCCACTGCCTCGTCAGCACGTTCAAATACCTGCCCAGCGAAAAGGACGCTCGCGGCTGCCTCGAGCAGTCAGCCAAAGCGCTGAAGAAAGGGGGACTGCTGATCATCGGGCTGCATCTGACCGACTACGACCACGCCGGGATCACTCACGAACGCTGGGTCGAGGAGCGAAACGGGATCGAGGTCGTCTGCAACACCCGAACCTGGCCGGCCGACCGGAAGAAACGAACCGAACAAATTCGTTCGCGACTGCGAATCACTCACAGCGACGGCCTCGTCCAGAAACAGGAAACGTACTGGACCGGGCGCACATATTCCGCCGCGCAGTTGAAACAACTCATCAACTCAGCCCCGCAGCTGCAGCTGGTGGCGTGTCATGACTTCAATCATGACCCGGACGTCACCCGGGCACTCGACGACGGCTACGCTGACATCGTGGTGGTGCTGAAGACGCTTTGACCGCTCAGGCCACGGTGACACTGAACGTGTGCGGGCTGTCATCCCGACCGAGGACGATCGTGTTCTCGCCGGGAACCAGCTCCTCGGAAAGATTCTTGTGTTTCTTGGAGAGACGGTTGCCGTTTACGACTGTTCCCAACGTGCTTCCCCGATCCCTGACAAAGTAGCGACCGGAATGTTCTTCGATCGAGCAGTGATTTCGTGAGATCTGGTACGGTTCTCCGTCCGGGACACTGAGGTCGTTATTTCCGAACGGGGAGCTTTCGCCAATCACATCAAGCCGTCCGATCCGGAACGGGAACTTCTCAAGCACCGCTTCGATGGGTTCGCTGCTGGGACTGGTCGAGACGAGGCGAACCTTACGGTGCGGCTCCTCTTCTTCCTCCTTCTCAATCGTCCCACCGAAGAAGACATCGTCGAGGGAGTGATCGTGACGGCCGATATACTCAGTCTCAGCCTCCTGGCGCAGCGCCATCTGCAGCTTGAGGTCAGAAACACGCAGTCTTTCAAAGACCGTTCCGAGGTAGGCGGAGAGCCTGTCGGCGTCTGACAGGATGTATTCGATAAACTTGTCCATCGTGATCACTTCGATAACGGACTGCTTCGAAGCAATCGCAGTCGCAGAGCGGGGCTGATCGTCCACCATCCCCATCTCTCCAAAGATTTCGCCGGAGTAAAGCTGTGACAGGACACGCGGGCCTGCCTTCGTATCGATACTGATCTGAACCTTGCCCGCAAGAATGCGGTAGGCCTCCTCCGATTCCTCACCTTCCCGGAAAATCACTTCCCCCGGCTGTAACACCCGTTGTTCCATGGCAGAAAGACTAGACAGAGATGGATCTTGGTCAAGCTTCATGACTGGCAGAGATGCGGCTGTGTCAGGACGCATTCTGCAACTGGCTGACGCAGTGCCGCCTGCAACACGACAAATTCACCAAGATAATGCTTACACGAAGCGGTCAGCGTCGGCAATCCCTTCAGTAAGAGACTGGGGCTCAGGCGTCTGAAACCCGCTGTAGTTGTGCCACGACCCGCTTGATCGGCTCACCGATCCAGGACCTGGAAACAGCGCGTTTCGCCTTGTAAAGCGGACGTCCCATGACGGTGGGCCAAAGGCGGCTTTCAAAGGCGCCGACCGAGATCGGGGTGGCGTCCGATTTCCACATTTGCTTGTAGCGTTCGTCGCCTTTGCCCATGTCGATCCGGTTGATACCACAGCCATGAGCCTGCTTCACCAGTTGCAACACAAGTGCCATCCCCGGGCTGTAGCGACTGTATTCGCGATTGAAGGCAAAGAAGATTCCGTGGAGATAATCAAAAGAGCGGAAGCCGTAGTGAATCGCGATCGGCTCTTCCTTGAGGTAAAGCACCGACATTAGACCGCTGAAGGCGATGTTCTCCATCTTGATGGTATTTTCAACCAACGGGAGAACCCAGGGGGATTGAATGAAGAGATCCCGGCGGCCGGTTTCTTTCATTTGCCGCTTCTTCCATTTCACCAGCAGTTCAAGGTTAGCAGGATCCCGGCTCGCCAATTCAAAGCGGAGTGGCCCGATCTCACGCTCCATGCGACGGCATTTGCGTCCGAGTTCCGAAAGAACGCGATTGGAATGGCCCTTGGCTTTACGTTCCGCGCAGTAGGCTTCGAAGCCCTCGGAAAGATCCATGTAAGGGGATTCCTGCTGGTCGTAATAGTAAGGGGTGAAAATGCCCTGGGAACCCAGCAGGTGATCAAAGCGCCACGCATTGAGACCACAGAGACGGGCAAGGGCGCCGCCATCGATTTCAGCACCTTTCCGGCAGATCACACCGTGCATGCAGCCGATCTTTTCTCCCACAGGAGTGGCGATACCCGGAGTGTTTTCCTGGTAAGGCCAATATGCAATGGGAGTGAAGCCCCGTTTGAGAATCGCGATTTTCACGGTTGGCCGAACCCGGGCGAGCGCTTCGATGAAATCGAGGCGAAAGAAAGGGTTCTTAAGGTCCGGATTGCCTTCCTGCATCTCGGTCCACGCCTTGCGGTCCACCGGAGAGAGCTCCGTTCCCTGGACAATGGAGATCGTCATCTCATCGGCAGGCGCTTTGCCGGAGACAATCTGGAGATCACTGAGACTGGGAGAGGGAGAAGACATTCGAAATTGGGGCGCGAGGAGGAACTCTGCGGGCTGTAAGCGGTACAAACGGGAATTCTTGCCTAAAAGCTATACTGATTACCATAATTCCCATACTTTGTCCCCGAATATCTTTCTTTCGAGCCGCTTAGAATCTTGTGAGAGCCGCATTTCGTGGTTCCATAGTATTGAACTGTTGCACCCTTTGAACCCCGATTCCGCCGCACTTGCCTCTCCGGATTTACCGGAAGACTTTTCAAAAGTTCTCCTGGTAGATGACAACCCAACGAACCTGCAGGTGCTGTATCAGGCACTGGAGGAGCAGGGCTACGAACTCCTCATCGCCCTGAGCGGGGAGGAAGCTCTCAATATCGCGGCCGAGGCGCGCCCCGCGTTGATCCTTCTCGACATCAATATGCCCGGCATGGATGGCTTTGAAACCTGCCGGAGGCTCAAAGCAGACGACAAGACGAAGGAGTCCGTTGTGATCTTTCTTTCCGCCCGGGACAGCGTTCGGGATAAGGTGGAAGGCCTTCAGCTCGGAGCCGTGGATTACGTCAGTAAACCTTTCCAGTTCGAGGAAGTGGTTGCCCGGGTCAACACGCAGCTCGAACTGAAACGGGCCCGGGAGGAACTCAAGCTGATGCACCAGAAGGCGGAGTCGCTGCTTCTCAATATTCTGCCTCGCTCCATTGCCGATCGCCTCAAGGAGGACGAGCGAAATCTCGTGGAGCACTTTCCGGCGGCGACGATCTTTTTCTGTGACCTCGTCGGATTCACTCCTTTGTCTGCCAAAGCGGAGCCCGCTGAGGTCGTGGGATTTCTGAACCGGGTTTTCACCGTGATGGACGGCCTCGTCGAGAAGCACGGTCTCGAGAAGATCAAGACGATCGGCGATGCCTACATGGTTGGAGGCGGCGTGCCGGACCCGCGAGAAGACCACGCCCAGGCCGTGGCCAACTTCTCGCTCGAGCTGATCGAAGTGATTCCGGAGCTCCAAGCGAACGAGTCATTGCCGCTCAGCTTGAGAATCGGCATTCACAGTGGCCCGGTGGTCGCAGGCGTCATCGGGGAGAAGAAGTTTGCCTACGATCTCTGGGGTGACACCGTCAACACGGCGAGCCGAATGGAATCGAATGGCGAGCCGAATCACATTCATATCAGTAAGGCGACGCACGATTTGCTGGGGGATGGCTACCTCTACAAACCGCGCGGGGAAATCGAGATCAAAGGAAAGGGCGTCATGGAGACCTTTTTCCTGACCGGCCGCAAATAACTTGTCCACTGCCATGCAAAGTTCAATTCGAGGAAAGATGGTGCTGTTTGTCGGACTTCCGGCAATCGCGATCTTCCTGACCGCAGCTCTCTGGATTGTCGGCTATGCGGATCGGCAGGCACACCGTATCCAGGAAGCCGAGATGGCAAAAGAAGCCGCCACTTTCGCGGCTCGTTTCGATGAATACCTCGGCAAAGCGTCGCGAGTCGCTGACATGACCGCGAGATCAATCGCGTATTTTCCGAACCTCCTCGACAACCAGGTCTACGGACTTCTTCGCGGCAACGTGAAACTGAACCGGCGCATTTACGGGGCGGCGATGGCTTTCGAGCCGGGTAAGGAACCGCGGGACGTCGCGAAGGAGAGCCGGCTTCACTCCCCGTATGTGTTTGAAAACCGGGAACGCGACGGACTCAGTGAAATGAACATCACCGAGGCGGAGTACGATTGGTACAACGACCCTCAGTGGGAGTGGTGGCATCGCCCCAAGACCGAGAAAAAGGGGATCTGGACGGATCCTTACTTCGATGAAGGCGCCGGAAACATCCTCATGTTCACCTACGCGGTGCCCTTCAAAATGGGAGGGGAATTTGCCGGGGTAACCACCGTGGATATCGACCTGGAACGCCTTCACGATGACATCCGGGAAAGCCTTCCGGACATTGGAGACTTTGTCATCATCAAGGATACCGGCGAATACATCTTTGTGGACGACCCTGACAAAATCATGAGCGAAACGATCTGGGAATCGCTGGAGAACCGCGGACGATCCGATCTGATTCCTGAAGTCAAAGAGATGCTGAGCGGGACCAAGGGGGAGCTCACCATCGACGGCTTATTCGCCAACGAGCGAATCATGGTTTCCTATGCGCCGATTCCTTCGACCGGATGGACCTTCATGACGTTTCGCTCGGAAGCCGACGCCCTGGCGGACTTTCACGCTCGCAGGACCGGGATCATCGCCTTCTTCTTGATTGCCGCCATGGTGATGCTGGGAACGGTGCTGTTCATGTCCGGGCAGGTGGCCAAGCCGATTCGCTCCCTGCGCGGTAAGGTTCTTCGCATCGCCGAAGGTGAACCGGACGTGACCGTCAGCGATATTAAGACCAGGGATGAAATCGGGGAGCTCGCCGGCGCCTTTAACGCGATGCAAGAGAAGGTGACGGACCGGGAAACGAAACTGGCTCATGCCCGCGAGACGACCCTGACAGAACTACTGGAATCGGCACCTGACGCCATGCTCATCATCGATTCAGAGGGAATCGTCCGACGGGTCAATACCAAGGTTGAAAAGCTCTTCGGTTACAAGCGGGATGAACTGTTGGGAGGCTCTATTGAGGCGCTTCTTCCTCTTAGCTCCAAGGGAAAGCACGCAGGACATCTCAAGCGATATTTCTCCGCTCCTGAAACGCGGGCAGGAATGGAGCTCGCAGGAAAGTGCAAGAACGGGAAAGAGTTTCCCGTTGAGATCGGACTGAGCCCGTTCCACGAAGACGGCCACATCATGGCCGTTGCTGCGATCCGGGACATTACCGACCGAAAGGAAGCCGAAGCACAACTGCTGGAGGCTCGCGAGCTGGCGGAGGCCGCCAACCACGCCAAGAGCGATTTCCTTTCCAGCATGAGCCACGAACTGCGCACGCCGCTGAACGGTGTCCTCGGATACGCGCAGATCCTGCAGCGCGACAAGGAGGCGACTTTGCGCCAGCGGGAGAACGTCGAGTCGATCATCAACTGCGGGGATCACCTGCTTTCACTGATTAACGACGTGCTTGATCTGTCCAAGATTGAAGCCGGACGCATGGATATCGATCCGGCGCCCTGCGATCTCGAGAAACTCATCCGCAGCCTGACCGACATTGTCGGGGAACGAGCCAGGTCAAAGGACCTCGCCTTCGCTGTGGACGTTTCCCCGGAGGTTCCCAAGGGCATTATCACTGACGGAGCCAAACTCCGTCAGGTCATGGTCAACCTTCTCGGCAATGCGGTGAAGTTCACCGATGAAGGGTCGGTGACCTTAAAGGTTTCCGAGTCCACCAAAGGTGAACTGGCTCTCGAAGTGATCGACACCGGCATTGGCCTTGAGGCCCACGAACTTGAGGAGATCTTTGATCCTTTCAAGCAAGTGGAAGCCGGCAAAGCCAAAGGCGGTACCGGCCTCGGTCTCGCCATTAGCCGCCAAATCGCCGAAAAGCTGGGCGGCACGCTCGAGGTGGACAGCGAGAAAGGGAAGGGCAGTTGCTTTCGCGTGAAGATTCCCCTCGAGGAGTATGATCACGGTGATCTCGATGCTTCGGAGATTGGTGAACTCAAAGATCTCAGTTCCGCGGTTCTGGCTGATGGTCAGGACCTTCACATCCTCGTCGCTGACGACCGTGAAACCAATCGCAACATTCTGGAACAGATCCTCGAAGATGCCGGATTCAAGATCACTCTTGCCGACGACGGTGACACCACGCTGGAAGCAATCGACAAAGAGGACTTCGACTTGGTTTTACTCGATGTCAGGATGCCGCGACTGAACGGTATCGAAACAGTCAAACGAATTCGGGCGAACGAAAAGAGCCGGGACCTCAAAGTGATTGCCGTTACCGCCAGTGTGTTCCCGGAGTTTCGCGAGAAAGCCATCGGAGCCGGCTTCGACGATTTCCTGCCAAAGCCATTCCGGGCTTCGGAGCTCATGCTGAGACTGGAAGAGCAACTCGGCATCGAATGGGTGACCGAGGCTCCGGGTGCAGAGGGTATTGCGGAAAAGGCAGTCCCGGTCGATTTCTCGCTCACTGAGGAGGATTTGAAAGACTTGAAGGCCTCTCTCAAGATCAAGAACCTCACCGCCCTGACGGCGCTGGGCAAGCGACTGCAGGAGGATGATACCTACCGCGCGGCCGGCGTTGAAATTGAACGAATGGCACGCTCCTTTGATTTTGCCGGCCTTGCCGAGCTTGAGGCAAAAATCAGCGAATAGCCAATCTCCCCCCTATGCCTGACTCTGCTACAGAAGGTGCCCCCAACCACATTCTCCTGGTTGATGACAATCTCGACAACCTCCAGGTCTTGTTTCAAGCGCTTGAGAACGAGGGTTATGAGCTGCTCCTCGCTCAGTCAGGCGAAGAGGCTCTGAGAATCGCACGGGAGGTCCAACCTCCGCTCGTTCTCCTCGACATCAACATGCCAGGCATGGACGGCTATGAAACCTGCCGCCAGCTCAAAGCGGATCCCGTCACGGACAAGGCAAATATCATCTTCCTTTCGGCGCATGGCTCGCTCGATGACAAGCTCACCGGATTTGAAGCCGGGGCCGTGGACTTTGTCCAGAAGCCCTTCCAGTTTGAAGAGGTCATAGCCCGCGTTCGCATCCAGTTGGCTGCTTATTACAGGGAACGCAGCCTTGAGAAAAATGCGGCTTCGTCCGGCGAGGGGGCTTTCACTAACCTCGACGAGAACCGGCTCAAAGAAGTTCTGGCCGGCGGAGAAGGCGATAGCGTGGAGTTCAAATCAACCCTTCGTCACAACCTCCACACCGGGAAGACGGATAAGAAGATCGAGAATGCCAGTCTCAAGACAATCGCCGCATTCCTCAATACCAGTGGCGGATTTCTCTTTGTCGGCGTCGACGATGAGGGTAACGCCCTCGGACTCGAACCTGACGGATTCCCCAACCAGGATCGCTTTTTACTGCACTTCAGCAACCTGGTGCACTCCCATCTCGGTGGGGAGTTTGCGCCCTTCATTCGGGGCGCGATCGTGATCGTCGAGCGGAAAGAGGTCCTGGCGGTGGAGTGCCTTCCGTCTCCTGAACCAGTTTATTTCCGGAGGGATCAGGATGAAGTCTTTTTCGTCCGCTCGGGTCCCTCGACCAAGACCCTTTTGCCGAGCGAAGTGGTGGCCTGGGTCACGCGCAAGTGACCCTGACCAATCACTGATCGAAATCAGTCGCGAGTGTCCCAATCATGCCCGGGGCGGATCTTGCCGTTTCGGGTGTGGAAGATAATCTCCGGGCTGGAAACCTCGTCGTGACGCAACGTAGGACGGCCTTCGTAGCGGTAGGAAGCGGTATTCAAAAGCACGCGCTCAAAGGGGCTGAGCTTCTGAGTTTTCGGTGCGGCAAACAAAGCACGAGCAACAAGGCGTGCCTCGTAAGTCGCTGCATTCGTGCGACTAGAGCGATGATCATCCGCTTGAGCGATAGAAGCAGCAAGCGGAGCAACGCAAGCGGCGGTGAGAATGAGTCGATTTAGCAGGTTCATGGGAGGTATCTATTCGTTAATAGTTTTGATTGAAAACAGTCGGTGATGGGACCACCGCATTGGAGACTAGCGACTGTGAATAAGTTGCGAGTGAGAGGGGTGTCAGGATTCAGCCAGCTAGCGTGCCGCAATGCGAGTAAATTCGGAATGATTTCTCCGCAACAGTTCAGACGAGGCTGGCCCGCGTGAGTCGGCATCCTGATTCTATTGATGATAGGAATCCACCCGGCCTCAGGCCAGGAATACCAGGATTCGGAGGAAGAAGCGCCTGAGAGTTTGAAGGAGCGGGCGAGACCTTTCGATGAGGTCACGATTACCGATGAGATCTATGAGCAGAGCTACATCTTCCCGGCGCTGATCGACTCATTTCCGCCCCTTCAACCAGTCGTTCGAGATTCCTACCTGACCTTCGAACCGAGAAGTTACTACTTCCACCGCAAGTTCAGTGACGGGAGGGTTGCCGAGGCATGGGCGATGGGAGGGGCCGCGTCCCACCAATCCGGCTGGTGGCGGGATATCCTCAAGTGGGGAGCCACCGTCTACACCTCGCAGCGACTCTACGGACCGCTGGACCGCGACGGAACAGGATTGCTCCAGGTGAATCAGCAGCCATACACGGCCTTGGGCCAGGCCTATTTGAAGGTGAAGCTGAGGCATTCCGTTGCCACCCTTTACCGACAGGAGATTGATATTCCATACATCAACCGGAACGACATCCGGATGACTCCGCGAACCTTTGAAGGCTACACGATCACTTCGGAAGAGTTTGACCGGGTGAAGTTAATTGCCGGCCACCTGACAGAAATGAAAGACCGGACCAGCGACACGTTTGAGCCGCTCTCTGTCGCGGCCGGGGCACCCGGGTCGAACGAAGGCGTCACGCTGGGGGGAGTGTCATTCGAATTCACAGAGAACCTTCGGGCTGGCGTGGTGAACTCGTATGGCTGGGAGACGTTCAACTTCTTCTATTCAGAAGCCTAGTTGGATCACTCCTGCAGTTTCGGGCCAGCCCTCTCACTGGGCCTTCAGTTCGCCGACCAACGAAGTGTGGGCTCCGAGCTCGCCGGGACTCGTTCCGGGCAACTTTTCGTTGCTGAGGCTTCCGCGGGCTACAACAGCCTGATCGGCAGTGTGGCCTTTACCACCACTACCGGCGACCGGATCACCAAACCCTGGGGCGGGGATCCCAGCTACAACTCGCTGATGATCTCGGATTTTGACAGTCCTGACGAAAATACGTTTCGGGTCGGACTCTCCTGCGATTTCAAAGATATCGGCCTCCCCGGGTTCAGTGCTTTCACCAATTACGCCTGGGGAAACTCCCCCGACAGCGGTCCCAACGCCACTCCGGATCAGCAGGAGTTCAACGTGACCTTTGATTTCCGACCCGACGTGGGGGAGCTGCGATCCTTCTGGCTCCGATTCCGCTACGGTTACAATGACAGGGAGTCGGGTGGCATCAGCCGAAACGACTTTCGGGTGATCGCAAACTACTCGATCGACTTCTAATCGGTGGCTGGAAGGGCGCCCAAAGGCCCTGCAGGAAGCATTTACGGCGCGCGGAGACCCCGTTTTTTGCGGGGCGATTGATCTTTTTCTGAACTTTTTCCAATTTTTTCTAATGAAAGACAAAGGTCGCACGTCAATAGAGTAGTGTCATTGATTATCAAAAAACCCCGGCCAGAGCGATCTGGTCGGGGTCTTTGTTTTTTACAGGTCGCTTCCGACCTGTAAAGCAGTGAGTTCGAGGGAGCCTATAGCGTGTAACCCTGTTCTCCATGCTCAGCCGGGTCGAGGCCAGTCTCCTCATCCTCATCGCTCACACGCAGGCCAACGGTGGCTTTGCAGATGAAAACAATGATGATCGTAGAAACGGCCGACCAGACCAGCGTCACGCCGACGCCCAATGCCTGGGTCATGAACTGAGCGATCGCTGTGTCCTTGTTAATGCCCTGACCACCGAACATTTCGGTTCCGAGGAAGGCAGCGAGCAGGGTGCCCATGATTCCACCGACGCCGTGAACGGCGAAAACGTCGAGACTGTCGTCGATCTTGAGACCGGACTTCACGAGATCGCAGGCGAAGTAGCAGATAATGCCAGCCAGGAAGCCAATAATGATAGCGCCCATGGGCCCAACTGCACCGGAGGCCGGTGTGATGGAAGCCAGGCAGGCCACGGCAAAACAATGCATCAATACCGAGAGCAGGTTCTTGGCGCGCACGAGACCACCGCAGAACAAGGCAAGTCCCGGAAGGGTCATCAGAAGAACCAGAACGGTGCAAACGATTATCAGAGCGGTATCGCCCGTATCGATGGCGGGAGCTTCCGCGGCTCCTTCGACCTGCGCGAACAGCGAGGTCGCTCCGCCAAAGAGGAGCAGCCCCGTGAGGTACAGGGGTTTACAAGAGATTTTGTTTTTGTCATGCAAGGGTATCCAGATATTTTTGGGTCGCTACAGGTTGATATAAGGGTCGAATATTCAGGGGGTTGAGTATCCAAGCGCTATCTTCCAAGCCCCCGCAGACATCGTTAATGAGAAATGGTGGGGGGGAGGACTCCGTTAGATGACTAATCTAAACCTTATTATTATCAGCCAGTTGGAACGATTTAGCTCTGGCCCTTGGCAAGCTGTCGACTCAAGTGATGAGCGAGGAATTTGAGACGCCCGTAGACGTCGGTCATCTCGATCAGTATTTGCCGGTCAGAGGGATCGTTGACGAAGTTCTGAGCCACCACATCTGAGATGGCGGCAGGATCCTTCACCCCGCGGAGATGCTCCCGCAGCTGGGTCGACATGGGAACGTTCTTGCCACAGAGGCGAGTGCAGAGATCGACTACGTCGTGGGCCACCCCCACAACAGCCTCCGGTTTGTCGACATGAGAGGGGCGGGGAACCACCGAAGCGATGCGGAAGGGGGCGTCCTGCTCCCATCCCGTGATTTCAACTCTCTGCAATCCTGACAGCATCAGGTGAGAGGTTCCATCATCGTGAGTCACGCAGGCTCGAACGAGACCCGCCGTGGTTACCGGAAAAACCGGATCGGGGTGTTCATCGTCGTCAATCCCGGACCGGGCGTGACCGACACAGAACATGCGCTGATTCTGCAGAACATAGCGAAGCATCTCCCGGTAGCGCTGCTCAAAAATGAACAAGGGCATATATCCATGGGGAAACAGCGTCGCGCCGCTGAGCACCATGACGGGGAGGGATTCGGGTATTCTTGCGACTTCAGCGTCGGACATCACCTCAATATTACGCATAAACCCGAAGGGATGACTCGGGTATTTTACTGAAAAACTGACTTTTATGGCATCTTTTCAATTGCAAGCGTGCCGTTTTGTGGTCTAGTGCGCGCCACTGAAAACGACCCAAAAGAACAGGCGTCAAGGTGATGCCAATTCTGTCAGAAAATGAGTGAATCAACCAACAGCACAGCGGAGCTTGCACTCCACGAAGGCGATACCGGTAGCGCAGACGTCCAAATCGCACGTCTCACCCAGCGCATCGTCGCATTGACCGACCACATGTCGGACAACAAAAAAGATCTTTCCTCACGTCGCGGCCTTCTCCGCCTCGTGGCTCGCCGTCGCAAACTGCTTGATTACTTGGCGAGAACCGAAAACGAGCGCTACCAGAAGGTGATTTCCACCCTCGGTCTGCGCCGATAGTTCGAAAACAGGAAGCGTCGGTCCCCACCGGCGCTTTTTTATGGGTCGATTCGGCGGGTCTTCCGCCCGAATGGCAAGCTACCAGCGTTCCGATCTCCATCGCTGAAGAATCCCCGCAAGAAATCCGTCCAGGCACCGGTCGTGGCCTGCAGTGGATCCGGCAAAACGAATTTTAATCCCAGAAAGTAAAAACAAATGAGTATTGAAAGCATCACGTGCCAGGTCGGCGCGCATGAAATGAAAATCGAAACCGGCAAGATGGGTAAGCTTGCCGACGGAGCTGTAACTGTGCAGGTGGGTGAAACCATCGTCATGGTGACTGCAGTCTCTCAAACCAAGGTGCGTGAGGGCCAGGACTGGTTCCCTCTCTCCGTGGAATACAAGGAAAAGGCAGCGGCAGCCGGTCGCTTCCCCGGTGGTTACTTCAAGCGTGAAGGCCGCCCCACCGAAAAAGAGATTTTGACCTGCCGTATGACGGACCGCCCGCTGCGTCCGCTATTCCCGAAAGGTTACTTCTACGACACCCAGGTGGTTTCTCTCCTCCTGAGTGCGGACGGAGTCCACGACTCCGATATTCTCAGCATGAACGGTGCCTCCGCCGCTCTCTGCGTCTCCGACATTCCTTTCGCCGGCCCGATCGCCGCTGTGCGCGTTGGCCTGGTGAATGGTGAATTCGTCGCCAACCCGACTTTCGAGCAGCGCGAAGAAAGCTCGCTCGACCTCGTCTACGCCGGTCTCCGCGACAAGGTCATCATGATCGAAGGTGGCGGTGACGAAGTGCCGGATGAAAAGCTCAAGGAAGCTCTTTCTTTCGCCCAGGAATCTATCCAGCCTATCATCGACGCCCAGGAAGAACTGGTCCGCAAAGTTGGCAAAGAGAAGCGTAACCCCGAGCTCATGGAAGTTCAGGATGAGCTGCTCGAGATTGCCTACGAAGTGGCCGGTGACCGGATCGAAGACGCGATCAACCAGCCCTCCAAGCACGAGCGTGGCGCCGCTACCGGTGCTCTCCGCAAGGAAGTGGAAGAAGCCATTCTCGCCAAGTATCCCGATGCAGATGACTTTGCGATGGGTCAGGCATTCGACTACCTCCAGAAGAAGGCGTTCCGTATCGCCATTCTCGACAAGGGCATTCGCTGTGACGGACGTGACAGCGAAACGATCCGTCCTCTCAGCGCTGAGATCGACCTGATGCCTCGCACTCACGGTTCGGCTCTCTTCGCACGTGGCGAAACCCAGGCTCTGGCTATCGCCACGCTGGCTCCCGCCGATGAGCGACAGTATCTCGACAACTACGCAGGTGGAGAAGACACCAAGAGCTTCATCCTCCACTACAACTTCCCGCCGTTCTCCGTCGGTGAAACCGGACGTATGGGTGGCATGAACCGCCGTGAAATCGGTCACGGTGCTCTCGCCGAGAAGTCCATCGAGCCGGTCATCCCGGACGAAGCGGATTTCCCTTACGCCATCCGCGTGACCAGCGAAGTGATGGAGTCCAACGGATCCACCTCAATGGCTTCCGTCTGCTCCGGCACCATGGCGCTTCTTGACGCCGGTGTTCCTCTGATTCGCCCGGTAGCCGGTATTTCCTGCGGTCTCGTGACCGAGTTTGAAGGTGAAGACCTCAAGCGCTACGTCACGATCCTCGACATCATCGGTAACGAGGACTTCAACGGTGACATGGACTTCAAACTCTGCGGAACCACCGAAGGTGTCACTGGTTTCCAGCTCGACCTCAAGCTTCGCGGTATCTCGCTCGATATCCTTTTCGAAGGCATCGATAAAGCCAAGGGCGGCCGCATGAAGGTGCTCGACGTCATGAACGAAGCCATCGCCGCACCGAAAGCGCTCAGCGAGCACGCTCCGCGCATCGAGAGCTTCAAGATCGATCCGAAGAAGATCGGTGAGCTTATCGGGCCCGGTGGTAAGAACATTAAGGGCATCCAGGCCGAGACTGGCGCTGACGTTAACATCGACGACGACGGCACTGTCTCCATTTACGCAGCCCACGAAGAGGCCCTCAACCGTGCCATCGAGCTGGTTAAGCGCGTCACGGCTGAAATCGAGGTGGGTGTGACCTACCACGGCAAAGTGGTGAGCACGACTAACTTCGGCGCCTTCGTCGAAGTGCTTCCCGGCAAAGATGGCATGATCCACATCTCCGAGCTCGCTGACTTCCGCGTCAATGAAGTCACCGACGTGGTGAAGGTAGGCGACATGGTCCACGCCAAGTGCATCGGTATCGACGAGCGCGGCCGCGTTAAGCTCAGCCGCAAAGCGGCTATGGCCGAGCGCGGCGTTGAAGCCGAAGCCGAGATGTCCGGCGAAGACTGATTCACCTGACAAACCATTAAGGTTTTCCAAGAGGCCCGATCGGAAATACCGGTCGGGCTTTTTTGTTTCATTGGCATCGGGCGATAGCGCTTGCAGGGAAGGAGGGCAGGTAGTTCAATAAAGCCCTATGAGGTCACGCCGCATCCCTTCTGCCTTTATCGCTCTCCTCGCTGCCCTGTTCTTTGCCCCGCTTGCCAAAGCAGATCCCGTCGAGAACGCCGTCAAAGATATCCGCGCCAAGTACAACAAGATTGAAGGGGCCAAGCTGCCTTCCAAATCGATCAACTGGGAACCCGGTGACGATCCAGCCTGGGGTAAGATGACGAAATACTATTCCGACGGCAACCTGGTGAAGGTTTACTTCAATTTCGGAGAAGGGGATCACGGTGGTGGCGATGAGTATTACTACTACTGGAACGGTGAGTTCATCTTCGCCTTCGCTAATCAGTCCTACTGGAAGTTTACCGGACGGACCAAAGCTGACGGGCAGGAGGAAACGGCTGATGTAAACATCGAACAACGGCTCTATTTCGCCAACGGGCAGCTGATTCGCCACCTTTACCGGGAAGCCTCGTCAACCAATCCTCAGTTGCTCAAGCAGATCATGGCAGCGACCGAGAACGCCCATCAGAACGATCCCGAATTTGCCTCCCAAGTGCAGCGCCGGGCCATCCTTGCCGCATCCGCCTCAAGCCCCGGTGATATCGAAAATATCATCTACGGCGAGTAGAACCGAACTCTCGTTGTGCCTCGAAATTTTGTATTTCGAGGCCCTTTGAGAAGATATTCTCAATTTTGATCGGCTCTTTTTGAAACAGGGGCAGTTGTGGGTTGAGAATTTTGTAAAAATTGAATATTGTCGCGACTTAGGAATTCGTCGCTTGAATGAGGTTTTTGCTCGTCGCCATACTCTTTGCCGTTGCGGTTGCCGCCTTCACGCTCATCACGAAGTATGGCTACCAGAACAGTCTCGAAGCTGAGCTTTCGCAACAGGCCAAGGCAGCCCTCGACGAGGCCGGCCTGACCGGTGTCGCAGTCGATTTCGAATATCATAATGCTATCCTGAGCGGCGAGGTCGAGAGCCGCGAGCAACAGGAGCAAGCACTCCAGATCGTCGCCGAAACGCTTCCGATGGCGATTGTTCCGCCCCTGGAGGAGGCAACCATCGGGATCAAGCCGACCCTTCCTTCCGTCGTGAAGATCGAACGACCGGCCGGTTCCGATGTCGTAAAACTCAGCGGAGTCTTTTCGGCAAACGGAGAGTCCAATCGAGAACTCCTCGCCGGACGTCTCGCGGCCCTGGAGAATATTGAGACCGTTGAAAACACTCTCAAACTCGATCCGAGACAGCTACCGTTTCCCAACACAGCGGCGCTGGCATCCCTTTCTGAGAGCTTGATGAAGCATCCAGGCAGAGCTGTGGTTGCCTACGAGGCGGGGAAACTGACCATTCTCGGTGAGGTCCCCAATGCGGGCCTCAAGGCGGGAGTCATGGAGTTGGCGGCGCTCATCGATGCGGTTTCCATTGCTGACCAGGTCACGGTTCCGGAAGCGGTCAAAAAGCTAGAGCCCTCGCACTTCAGTTTCACACGGAACCGATTTGGAATCACTGTCTCAGGGACACTGGCAAACGAAGAAGACCGCGACGCATTGCTCCAAACGATTCGTTCCGTCGACAGTAAACTACCTGTCAAAAGTCGTATCGAGGTGAGCGAAGACTATCTGCGCGGCGCCTGGGAAGAGAATGCCACCGAAATCCTGCCTGTCGTCCTGACCTCATTAAACGGCGAATTGTTCGCCGAATTCACACCGGAAAGGGCTCGGTTGAACGGCCAGGTCAAAACAGAAGAGGAACTGGCCGAGGTGCGCAAGGTCCTGGAAGTGGTCAGCAGTCAGCCAAACGGCCCGAGCCTTCTCATGGATGTTTCGGTGAAGGACTCGACAAGCGAAGGCCCGGAAATTCAGCTACTCGCCATTTTTGAGGAGGGCACCCTGACATTCACTGGTATCGTGCCTTCGATTGATTTCTTCCGGGAACTTGAGAAAGAGATGGAGGAGAGCGAGGTCACCCTCGTCAACAACATGGAGGAAACGCCCTCATCGGACGGCGAGGCATGGGTAGATCAACTCGCGCAACTCTTCAGTGAATTCGAGGGGCGACTGCATTCAGCCGTGGTAACGATCAAAAAGAGCAAGGTGAAGCTGGAAGGTGAAACCCTGGAGCCCGCGGCAAACCTGATGCTGCAGAATGTCGCGATCAACATCTTTCCGGGCACCTTCACGATCGACAACCAATTGAGGAACAAAGAAGCAGAGACCTTTCCTACGCCTCAACTTGCCCCGGAGGAGGAGACCAAATTAAAGGAATCGCTCAAGGCTTTACCGATCTACTTCGGGAGCAACAGCGAGGTAGTGAACAGCGAAGGTAAGGACAAGATCGAGAAAATTGCGACTTTGATCAAGGAAGCCGGAGTTCCGCTGACTCTCACGATAACCGGCTTTGCCGACAATCTCGGCAGCGCCGAACACAACCGCGAGCTTAGCCTTCGCCGTGCCAACTCGGTCGTGGTCCTGATGATCGAAAACGGGATCACTAAAGAAACCATGACGACTGACAGCGTCGGGGAAGACGTCACCAACGTTTCCCGCAGCGAACGCTGGAAAGCCCGCCGCGTCGAAGTCTCCATCGCAGACGATCCCGAAACCGAAGGAGAAAGCGAAGAATAGCCTACGCCGCCTGCAATTTCTATCCATGACACCTGAACTCGAAACCTTCTTTATCGACTGGAGCCTCACCTTCGCGATCGGAGGCGGAGTTTGCGCCCTGATAGGCTTCGTCACGGGCTGGATTATTTGGAAGAATACACGTAAACTTACTGAGAAGATCGAAAGTCAGAACCGCGACGCCATGGGCGACTACGAAAAGACCAGCGACGAAGTCTCGAAGATTCGCGCCGAACTTTCTTCCGATCGATAATTTCCCGCACAAACACCAAACGAAATCATGCACGATTTTACCTTGTTCCTCCTGAAGAACTGGCTGCCCGTCGGCTTGGCTGCGATCGTCTTCTTTGCGATCGGCCTGCTCATGGCAAAGTTCATCTGGGGGCGTTACAACCAGAGACTGTCTTTTGCCGTTGAAGAGAATCTTAATCTCGCCAGCCAGTGGAGCGCCCTGGGGGCTTCGCAACGCGACCTGTTCAAGAAACTCCGGTCACGATGGCAAGCTGACCGGGACGCCTGGGAAACCCGAATTTCCGAGAGTGAAACCGAGCTGGCGACCCGAGAAGCACGCATCGAGCAGCTCACGGCCCAGCTTGAGGGAACGGGCAAGGACCTGCCTGCTCCTGTGGTGGTTGACCGAGGAAACGAAAAGCGAATCGAACTACTTGAAGCTCAGCTCAAGGACAAGGAGCAGGAGATCGAATTGCTAAAAGCCGAGGCGGAAGAGGCCACTTCGCCCGGTGAGTTCTTTGCCCAGGCGCAAGTCACTGAAGACACTTCCGGTGATGACTCGGTAGGGGAAACCGTCACCCTGACCGATGATCAGACTGAGGAATTGCAGCGTCGCATCCAGGAACTGGAGCAGGACCTGATCGATACCCACGACCAGTTGCACTCCGTCCGCGAGGACTACGAAAAACAATCAGGCCTGGTAGAGTCCCTTGAATCACAGCTGATCGAGTTACCCGACGAGAGCGAAACGGAAGCACTCAACCAGAAGCTGGAGCAGGCCAACCACGCTTCAGCGGAGGCGGCTCAAGTCGGCAAACAGCTCGGAACACTGCTCAACTGGAAGAACCATGAAACTGTCACCCTGAAGGGAGAGGCTGAAAATCTGCGAGTGACGGCCCGCGAGGCCGAGATTCTTCGTGAAGCGCTTGTCGAAAGCACTGAAGATCTTGAAGCCCGCGACAAGGAACTGGAAGAAGCGCGCACGAAGATCGACCAGATCGGGGAACTCGAAAAGGAGGCCCTGAAAAAAGAAGAGGAGATCAGCCAGCTGACCCACAAGTTGGAAGAGACCAACCAAAAGCTTGAAGCGACCAGCAGCGAACTGGAGCAGGAGAAAACTCAATCCGGCGAAAAGTCCGAAGAGCTCGCTTTGCTGAGCGCCACAGTTAAGACAACCGAATCCGAAATTGTCTCCAAAACCGCAACCATCGATTCGCTTGAATCCGAAGTGATCAAGCTCACCGATGCGGTATCAGCGCTCGAGCCCCTGGAACGCCGCAAAACTGCCCTCCAGGCGGAACTGAACGATGCCTGTCACGAAATGTATGACGTCCGCACCGCGCTCAACGAGCGGGTGGACGAAATTGAATTGCTAGAAGCCCGCCTTGATGAACTGGATGAGGCCGAGGAAGAGCGCACCCGACTGGACGCCGAGCTTCTCGAATCCCGCCGGGATTTTGCCAGCCTTCGAGCGCGCTTCGACGAAGCCCAGAGTGACCTCATAATTTCCACGGGCCAAATGGAAGAGCTCGAGGCAATTATCGAAGATCGCAGCGCCGAAGTGGATGACCTTTCCACCGAAGTCAGGCAGCAGCGCGACCTTATCCAGAAGCAGAAGCACGAGCTTGCCCAGAAAGAGGGAGAGCTTGAGGCTGCCTCCGGCCAGGTATCAACGCTTTCCGAGCAGGCCGACATCAGCGAGAAGTCTCTCAGCTCCAAGATGAAGCGGATCGAAGATCTTGAGCGTGCCCTGACAGAGCGCTACGAAGAGATGAACTCCGTGCGCATGGAATACGACGACGAGCTCAAATCAGCCCGCTACCATGCGGCTCGTGCCGATCAACTTGAGGCCGAACTCGATCGACGTGCCGCAGTCTTTGACGAGACGAACGTGCGCGCCGTCACCTCCGAAGAGGGCCTTGAGAAAGCCAACCAGCACATCGAGGAACTGACCGCCAAACTGTCCAGTGCTGACGACTCGATCACCGCCCTGAAGAGTGAGCTCGAAGACCTTTCCAAAGAGAAGCAGGAACATATCCGCAATATCGAAGAAGC
>JABSSQ010000175.1 GCA_013213905.1 Verrucomicrobiales bacterium
TCCGAAATCATGCAATGTCGCCTTGCCGTGACGATAGGAGCCATGATCCGGCACGAAGATGACCAGAGTCTTTTCAGCAATCCCCATGGATTCCAGCTTGTCGAGAATTGCACCCACGCCGTCGTCGAGCCAGAGAGCGAAACCCTTACTGTCATCAAAACCAGCTTCGCGATTGCGCTTCAAGACATCCCCACGTGATGGCAAAACATCAAATCCCTCCGCCACGTAGCCCTCGCCGGTCAGGCATGGATCGGCTTCGAGCGAAAAGGCATTGTTCCACGGGGCCGGACCATGGTGCAGCGTTGTGGAGAGATAGAGAAAGAAAGGCTCGTCCTTCTCTGTGCTGTCGAGAAACTCAAATGCCTTCGCCACGGTCCAGTCGAGGTTGTGCACATTCAGGGCATCGCAGCGTAACTCTTTCAAGTTGGCGGCGTAGACCCCGTCTGCAAAATCGAAGCCGTATTTCTTAATCTCTTCGCACCAGCGCTGATGATTACGCTGCATCTTTGCATTCACTTCCGGATCTCTCGGATCTGCATCCTGGGGGTGAAACTCGAGGGGACTTTCTTCAGCCTCGTAGTGCCCTTCCAACCAGTCATGACGAATCACGTGGCTCTTGCCAACGAAGCCCGTTCGATAGCCGGCTCCCTGGAGGATCTTGGCAAGATTCAGCTCCCCTGCTTCCAGCTCCCCGATATTCTCCACCTGGGTCTGATCCCCGGGCGGATGCTCCTTCATAAAACGGTCCCCGCGACAGCGACTCGCGTAGCGCCCCGTCAGGAAGCTGTAGCGAGAGGGAGAACATACGGTCGAAGTCACGTTGAAATCCGTCAGCAACATCCCCTCTTTCACCATCTGATCGAGGCGTGGCGTGTGCACCTTTCCGCCCATGAAGCCAAGCGTGTCCCAGCTTTGGTCATCGGTAATGATGAAAACGACGTTGGGACGGTCCACCTCCCCCTGCACCAGCACAGGCAGGCAGGTCATGAGAAAGATCAATGGCAAAAAGTATTTCATGGCGGCGCCACAGGAACAGCCCCCCGCAACGGGCGCACTTCCCATATGTAGAGGCAATCCGACCGTTCATTAACAACAAATCGAAGCCGATTCACGTGGACTGAATCTCACTTCGTTGTGACTTCACAAAAACACAATCGCGCCGGGGCATTAGGCTTGAACCCCGCCGTCCAAATCCTGACGATTCCCTCAATCTGAAATCCACCATGAAAACGATCCTACTCTCCGGCAGCGCGCTCATCACGCTACTCCTCAGCACTTCACTCGAAAACACTCGGGCAGACGACTGGCCGCAGTGGCGCGGCAGCCAGCGCGACGGAATTTCGCAGGAGAAAGGCCTTCTCCAATCGTGGCCGGAAGGAGGCCCGACCCTCGCCTGGAGAACCGACGGGCTGGGAGCAGGTTACTCGAGCGTCTCAGTTTCGGACGGAAAGATTTTCACCCTCGGTGATCTTGAAGATGGAAGTTACGCCATCGCCCTCAATGAGAATGACGGCAGCCCTGCCTGGAAAACCCGTATCGGCGAAGCAGGCGGCCACAAGAAGTATCCTGGAACACGGAGCACCCCGACCGTCGTCGGCGGCCAGGTCTTCGCCCTGAATCAGCACTCCGATCTCGCCTGCCTCGATGCAGCAACCGGCGAGCTCCAGTGGAAAGTCAATCTCATCAGCGACTTCGGCGGGAAGATGATGTCCGGCTGGAAATACAGCGAGTCACCGCTCGTCGACGGCGACCGCGTCGTCGTGACTCCCGGCGGCAACGAAGGCACCGTTGTTGCCCTCGACCGTAAGAGCGGAAAAAAGCTCTGGCAAACCAGCGACTGGACTGACACCGCCGGCTACTCTTCCGTTGTCGTCGCGACGATCCATGGCACCCGCCAGTACGTTCAACTCACCGGAAAGAGCCTCGTCGGGCTCAACCCTGACACAGGCGCCATACTCTGGAAAGCGGATCGCCCCGGCAAGACCGCCGTCATCACCACTCCGGTGATCGACGGCGACATGGTCTTTGTCACCTCCTCCTACGGCGTGGGTTGCAACGGATTCCAGGTCAGTAAAAGCGGTGACAACTGGTCCGCCGAGCAAGTCTACGCCAACAAGGAGATCTCAAACCATCACGGCGGAGTCATCCTGCTGGACGGTCACGTCTTCGGCGGCAGCGGCTCCACGTTCCGCTGTGTCGACATTCAAACTGGCGAACCCCGCTTCGCCGAGCGCAGTGCCGGCAAGGGCGCTACGCTCTACGCCGACGGCCTCTTCTATCTGCGAGCCGAGCACGGCCCCGTCGCCCTGATCAAGGCGTCTCCTGACGGCTATGAAGAAATCAGCCGGTTCGATCAGCCTGATCGCAGCGATCACAAAGCCTGGCCTCATCCGGTCGTCGCCAATGGCAAACTCTACCTGCGGGATCAGGGCTTGCTGCTTTGTTACGATGTGGCGAAGTGAGCCTGCAGACAGAGTGCATTTTTCGAAAACGTCAGATCTCATAGAGCCCCTGTATTGAAACAATCTGCCGATTCGTTAACACCAATATCAGGGTAAATGCGCGCCTATCCTCGGGAGCGAAGAACCAGGGAAGTCCGAAACCACCCAAATTCCGTCTATTCGCTTCAAGATTACCGTTCTCGACACCACCATAGTGCCCACTCAGCCCATGAATTCTCAGATTTCACGCATCCCTCTTCTCTCACTCCTTTTCACCTGTCTGCTGCTCGTTGCCCAACTGCAAGCCCGGCCCAACGTGCTCATCGTCATGACCGATGATCAGGGTTACCCCGAGATATCTGCCCATGGCAATCCCGTCCTGAAGACACCGCATCTCGACCGGCTCCATGGAGAGAGCATTCGCCTGACTGATTTCCATGTTGCCCCGATGTGCACCCCGACGCGCGGGCAGCTGCTTACCGGCATCGACGCCGGACGCAACGGAGCCGTCAACGTCAGTAGCGGCCGGGCACTGCTTCGCCCCGACATCCCCACCATCGCCAATCACTTCGGCGAAGCCGGCTACGGCACCGGCGTTTTCGGCAAGTGGCACCTCGGCGCCAACCTGCCCTTCCGCCCTCAGGATCGCGGGTTTCAGGAAAGCGTCTGGTACCCATCCTCTTCCATCCCTTCCGTTCCCGCTTACTTCGGCAACGACTACTTTGACGACGTCTATATGCACAACGGAAAACGTGAGCAGTTTGAAGGCTACTGCGCCGACGTCTTCTTCGACGAGGCGATGCGCTTCATGAAACACTCTGCCGACTCAGAAAAACCCTTCCTCTGCTACCTCGCTACCAACACCCCTCACGGCCCATTCTGGCCCAAGGAAGCCGATCGCGAAACCATCCTCAACACCCTGGCAAAGCCCGAATTTGATCACCTCGATCAAAAGCTCAAAGTAAGACTGGCCAACTACCTCGGGATGATCGTCAACATCGACGACAACATGGGACGCCTGCTCACCTTTCTCGCTGAGGAGGATCTGGCCAATGACACCATTCTCGTCTTCCTGACCGACAACGGCAGCCTGCTCGGCCCCGAATACTTCAACGCCAACATGCGGGGACGAAAAACTGAAATCTGGGAGGGCGGACATCGCGTCCCCTGTTTCATTCGCTGGCCCAACGGCGACCTGGGGGAATCTCGTGACATCGACGGCCTGACCCAGGTCCAGGATTTGCTGCCCACTCTGCTCGAGATGACAGGGGTCGAAAAACAGGACGGCCCTGATTTCGACGGCATGAACTTGCTGCCGATTCTCAAAGGCGAATCGGAAGTCTCAGAGGATCGCACCCTCGTCATTAACTACAGCCGCATGCCCGGCTTTTCAGCTTTTCCCTCACCCTACTCCCAAACCCGGATGTCAGCCGACCAGGCCGCTGTTCTCTGGAAGCGCTGGCGACTGCTTGAAAATCGCGAGCTTTACAATCTCGATACTGATCCCCTTCAGGAGAACAACGTGATCAACGATCACCCTGAAGTCGTCGCGAAGATGCGGGAAGCACTCGAAGCCGATTGGGACTACATCAAGGACTACGCCAACGAACCCCTGCGCCTCATCATCGGTGACGATCGCGATAACCCCGCCCGACTGACGGCCTGCGAATGGCTCGACGTCTTTGTCGACCAGCAGGGACAAATCCGCCGCGGCGTTCGCAAGAGTGGTTTCTGGATGGTCGACGTGGCCGAAGATGGCGAATACGAAATCGAGCTGCGCCGTTGGCCGCGCGAAGTGGATGCCCCTATCGCCGGTATCCCCGAGGGCATGGAGGGCGCCAGGGCGTTGCCTATCAACAGCGCCAGCCTCTACCTGACCGGGTACAATCATCGCACCGTTGCAGAGAAGAAGCCGTATCAGTTCGAAGGCCTGACACAGCCAGTTAAAAAGGACGACCACGCCGCGGTCTTCACCATGAACTTAAAGAAAGGCCCCACCACATTGCACACCTGGTTTCGGGGGCCTGACCTCGACATCAGCGCTTACTATGTCTATGTGACGCGGAAGTAGGATCGGTACGATTTGAAGCATTCTGGTAACTTCAACTTGCCACGCAGGCCATCTCCAGCAACGCTATCTCCATGTCTAAAGTCACGATCTACCATTACCCTCATTGAGGCTCTTCCGTGAATGCCTTGGCGGTCGCCGAGGAACTGGGAGTGAAACACGACGTCGTCCTCTACATCAAAGAACCACCCGGCCGCGAAGAACTGGAAACCATCGTCTCCGGACTTGAAGATCCGGTTGAGAATCTCGTTCGAAAAGATTCCAAGTTCACGAAACTGGAGCTCAACCCCGACGACTTTGTCGACAATCCCGAAGCCGTCATCGAGATCCTGATCAAGCACAAGCAACTGCTGCAACGCCCGGTTCTCGTCAAAGACGGCAAGGCCATCATCGGGCGCCCCAAACAGCGGATCTACGATTTTTTGTCGTGACCCGCGCCCTCAGGGCGTCGCGCCCGCCCATTGATATCGGATTGCCCCGGGCCACTCAACTGCAACAGGACCCCCCGGAACAGCAGCTCCCGCCATCGGAAGCATCTCCCTTGCCTGGCATAATGGAAATCCCGCCGGAGATCACTCGTTTGACCGGCACGCCGGTTTCCGGGTGCGTCGAAAGAGCCTCGTCCTTGATGCTCTGCTTGATTTCGAAACGGATCACTTCCTCTGAGGGATTTTCAGGGATCGTTTCGTAAACATAAGTCGGCATGAAGATAGCGTGTACGGGCGCAGCATTGACGTCAAGCTGCAGAAAGACTCGAAGCGAGCAACCGCCCTCAGTTCCCCTCACTCAATCCGGCGAATCGATTTGGGCCAGGGATCGGGGAACTCTTCGCCTCTCTGCCACGCAGCCACTTCTTCGTCCGTGCAGAGCGCGTCCTGAAGCGCCGTGAGGAAGGCCTCGCGCGCCGCCTCAAGACCGATCAGGGTCAGCTCATTGTGGCGGTCTCCGAACACGGGATCCTCCTGTTCGAGCTTGGCCTTCAAATGCTCCACTTCCTCGGGCAGGAGTTCGCCGTTGCGATTGTGAACCATCTCGGCCCGCCAATAGCCCGTCAGCTCGAGAGCGATCTGGCTACCGGACTGCTGCCAGAGAAGGACCTGGCCCGGGCGCGATGCCAGCCAGAGAAATCCCTTGGTTCGATAAAGCCCGGTGCCCAGCCGAGTCTGGCAGGCATCATACAAACGCTGCGGATGAAACGGCCGCTGATCGCGAAGCAGAACGGCCTCGACGTCATCAGCGGTCGAGGACTGGTCAATCAGGCCAAACTGATCAGCCCGCTCTTTCAAGTCGGTGAACTTGGGTCCCGGCGTTCCATCGAGGTGCGACAGGAGCAAGCCCGCCTGCGCCGAAAGACCGATCGCAGCCCGGGGCTGAAGTTTCTGAAGGGTCTTCACCTGGGCTTCGGCGACTGACTCCGGAATGGTGTCGATCTTGGTCAGGATAATGACGCTCGCGAAAGCAATCTGCTCGGCAAGCACTTCGGCCGCGCGGGACAACGCCTCGTCTTGCACCGCTGGTGATTCGCCTGTGAGCACCCGTCCGTCGGCAAAGTCACGATGAAGGTTCAGCGCATCGACGGTGACGATAAAATGCCTCAAGTAAAAGCGATCGTCCTGGGTCAATGCCTGGATCAACGGCCAGGGACGTGCCGCGCCAGTGCTTTCGCACAGGACGACAGACGGAGAAGGATCCAGTTCGGCAATCTCCTTGAAAGCCGTCCCAACCGATTCATGAAGCTGCTCCCGCGCATGGCTGCCATGCAGCGCGGCCACGCGATCAACGAGCCGTCCAGGAGACGGCACCGATTCCTCGTCAGAGAGCAGTTCAGCATCGAGACCAAACTCGCTCAGATCATGAACGATCACCGCCGCATCCCGCAGCGCCTCGTCACGCCGCCAACGACGCAGCAGCGTCGTTTTTCCAGATCCAAGGAAACCGCAGAGGGCAATGATGGGCGCTCGGGACATGAGCAGAATAGACAATCGCTGACGCACTAACGCAAGCGGCTTGCAATTTAACACCCTGCACTCAGCAGCCCCCCTTTCTGGCAGGACTTCGCCTTCAGTAGGAATTTTGCAGCAGCTGCTGGATGGCTTCCTGCTCCGTTCCCTTGGGACGGCATTCCACCCCCACGTAGCCGCGGTATCCGAGATCGTAGGCCGCTTTCAGGATCGCCTTGTAGTTCAGCTCACCCGTTCCCGGCTGGTTGCGGCCGGGCGTGTCACCGAGCTGCAGGTAACCGACCTGGTCAAAGCCACGCTCAAGATAAGTGATCAGGGCACCTTCCGAGAGCTGCATGTGGTAGAAATCCCAGTTGATCTTGATCATCGGGGAATCGACCTCACGGCAGATCTCCACAGCGAGCTGACTGCCGTTGAGCAGGTTCTTGCCGTGATCCACCGGGTTGAAGGGCTCGATAATAATCATCACGCCGGCTTCTTCACAAAGCGGAGCGACTCGCTTGAGCGCGGCGGTGTAGTTCTTGATCTGCTCCTCCTCAGAAACACCTTCGGCCCACTTGTGAGCCACCACCGTCATCTTCTTGGTGCCCAGTTTCCGGGCGACGGTCAGGGCGTCTTTGATCCCGGCTTCGAATTCGTCGTGATTGTTACCCGCCGTGATCGAAGGCCCCCAGGCCGTGATGTTGGTCACCTTCATCTCGAGCTCCTCGCACTTGGCCACGATCGCGTCGATGTCTTCGCTCTGGTAGGCCCAGAACTCGATCGCGTCGAATCCGTCTGCGTGCGCCCTCTCGATCTTCTCCAGCATCGGAGCCTTTTTACCGCCGTACCACATCGCCATGTTGGCGGCAAACTTGGTTTTCACATCGGCAAAGGTCATGTCCTCTGCCGACATGGGGGTGAGGAGGACAGCTAAAAGAGCCGCAGCGAGAATCGA
>JABSSQ010000176.1 GCA_013213905.1 Verrucomicrobiales bacterium
GCATGCTCAGGATTGTCGGCTTCGTTGGTCCATTCGTTGGGGTCCTCTTGGTGATGATAGAGTTCCTCGGAGCCGTCCTCGTAGCGAATGTAGCGCCAGTCTCTGGATCGGATCGAGGTGTTGGCCTCGCCGTAGAAGGAGACGGCAGGATCTCGCTCTGCCTTGGGATCGTAGAGCTGGGGCTTGATGGAATTTCCATCGAGGAAGTCCGGAACCTCCAGACCGGCGAGATCAACGAGAGAAGGATAGACATCAATCAGGCTGACCGGCTCAAGGTTGACGGCTCCGGCCTCTACGCCGGGTGCCCGGACAATGAAGGGCACCTTCAAGGTCTGCTCCCAAATGGCGCCTTTGCACCAGTGTTTCTTTTCGCCGAGGTGCCAGCCGTGGTCACTGGTCAGCATGACGACGGTGTCGCGTCCACGGGGATTGCTCTCCAACTCTTCGAGAAAGCGTCCGATCTGGGCATCGACGAAGGCCACGGAAGCGAGGTAGGCCTGGAGCGTTGCGTCCCAAAGTTCGCGTTTGACGATATCCTCGTGATCACTGAGACCGTTGTGCATGTTCTTGTGGGCGTGAGAGCGGGCCAGTTTGCGGGCGAATTCGGGCATGTCATCCCAATCGTCGCCTTCGGCGGGTTCCGCCGGGCGCTGAATGGAATCAATGGGAAACTTATCGAACCACGGCGCGGGAACCTGGAGCGGACGATGCGGACGGAAAAAGCCAACCGACATGAAGAGTGGCTTGTCCGTCTCGGTGTTCCACTCGTCAATGGCCCAGCTGGCGACCTTGTAGTCGCTCATTTCTTCGTCCGCGGCATCGAGGGCGAATCCGTCAGCCGGAGATCCGTAGGCGTTGAAGGTGTCTTTCCCTTTTGGCGGCTTCGGGTCGCCAGGCTTCTTGAAGAGGGAGTCGCCGTGATTGCCGGGATTGCCATGAAATACCTTGCCGCCGCTGGCGACGCGGTAGCCATTCTCCATGAAGAACTGCTGCATCGTGGGCGTTTCAATCTTGGTCTCTCCCTTGAACTTGGCGTTGAAGTAGGTGCCAGTGTTAGAGGCATATTTGCCGTAGTTCAGGCTGGTGCGGGAGGGGCGGCACTGCGGGGAGTTGCAGTAGGCGTGGGGGAAAGCCATGCCGCTCTCAGCCAGGGCATCCATATTCGGGGAAACGGCGTTGGGGTGTCCGCCGAGGTAACCGAGGTAGTCGTTGAGATCATCGACGATGATGAAGACCACATCGGGATGCTCGTCGGCTTTCTTGCTCTTTGAGGTATCTGCTGTGGCTTTCCCTTTCGCCTCGGCATTGGCGGGGGAAGAATCGGATTTTCCGGAAGGGGCAGTCGGTCGCTTCTTAGTTTTTCCGGAACGCCGTTGCACTTCTCCGATATCCTTCATCTGCGGGCCGTTTTCCGCTACCAGCGCATCGGTGCGCTTGCGCATGCGCTTGAGATGTGGATGCTCTTTCCCGTCAGCGGCGAGGTTGACCAATTGGTCGGGATCCTTCTGCAGGTCGTAGAGGAATTCC
>JABSSQ010000177.1 GCA_013213905.1 Verrucomicrobiales bacterium
AAAGATGATGTTTTTGGCTTTGCCAAAACCGGGTCCACGAGCGCCGTCAGCGGTGTAGCCAATCGTTGGCAAGACTGTCAGGCCAAGTGCCGATTTTGCGATACGCTCAACGAAGCGTCGCCGGGAAAGGTCGGTATCCAATTTCATATTCAGGGGTTGGGTTTGAAGGAAAATGTCAGGGTCTGAAGCCAGCTCGGACTACTGAACGAAAAGAAATTCGGGTGTGTTGAAAAGGATCCAGGCGAGGTCGGGAACCGATGTTCCCCCCTCCATCGCCTGCTTGATGCGATCAGACTCCTTTTCAGTCGGCTTCCTGCTGAAGAAGCTGAGGTAGAGAAATTCAACCTGGTCATCTATCGAATCGAGCGACTTCGCCTTGCGAATCAACCTGGCATCACGCGCCGAAACCATTTCCTGAATCTCACCGTTCATCAGCACCAGGGTCTGAGGGATATTTCCTTCGAGGCTGCCGTCATCGATCAGCTCTCGTGAAGACTGACCAAACATCCTCAGAAAGTGATCAGGTCTCTCTGGCTGCGGCAGCGCTGAGGCGCGGAGATCAAGACCTCGCTGCCGCTCCTTTTTCGTCAGGTAGCCTGAAGCTTTCATCGCCAGAGCCGTGTTATAGATTTCCTCCTCGGTAAACTCATCAAACGGAAACGCAAACTTGGTAACATGATGCGAGTAATCCGTTTCGTAGGTATCAATCTTGGTCCCGGCAATCAGCGTCTGAATAGAGTCCCATGCCTGCTCCGCCGTCATGCGGCGCAGCACAGGGCCCGGAAACGGGTAGTCGTCGATGTCGCCAATCGGTGGCGTCACGCTGGCTTCTGCCTGGTAAGTCTTCGTGTTGTAGAGCACCCGCTGGTATTCACGCAGGTCAAAATTCGCTGCGACCACGATCTTTCCGAGAAACGCCAGCAACTCAGGATTGGAAGCGAGACGAGGGTCATCCATATCCTCAACCGGCTCCTGCACAGCAATGCCAAAGTTCTTTTTCCAGAGACGATTCGCGATCGTAGTAGCAAAGCGAGGGTTCTCCGGATGCGTCATCCAGCTGGCGAAGCTGGCTCGCAACGCCGCAGGGCTTTCGGTGTCAACGTCATAAGCCGCCCCCTTATAGTCATCACCGCCCCAGGACAACAACATCGGCACCACCGGATCACCTGGCGACGCATGATCGTAGGCGTAGTCTTCGGGATAAACCAGCTCCTGCTCTTCCAGGTCTGTGATACTGGCCATGTTCTGCGCCACCACCAGGATGAGGTCCTGCTTGGAAAGCGCTGGAGTAGAGAGGCGCTTGCTTATCTTGCGGGGATCGCGCGCGCTCACTTCGCTCGACCCAAAAAAGGCCGCCATTTCATAGAATTCCTGCTGCGTCCACTGGGCCAATGGATGGTCGTGGCACTGCGCGCAGGAAACATTTGCCCCAAGGAAAATCGTCAGCGTGTTAGAAAGATTGTCCAACGGCATCCCCGGGTCACGCATCAGGTAACCGGCCGGGCCTGAAGTGGCAAGACTGCCTTTGGCCGTGAGCATGTCATAGACTACCTCGTTCCAGGGGCGATTCATTTTCAGCTGGTCCTTGATCCAGCGTTCGTAGAGAGCAAAATTACCCCGCCTCGCCCCGTTACTTTTATGCCGCAGCATATCCCCCATCCAGGTGAACTGATGCGAACGGTAGCCATCAGAAACCAGAAGTTCATCAATCAGATCAGCTACCTTGTCAGGATCGTCACTGGAAAAGAATCGATTCGCTTCATCATCCGAAGGAATGCGCCCGATGATATCCAGATAGAGACGACGCAACAGGGCCTCGCTACTGGCTGCCGGATTAGCGTCCACTTTTGCCTCGGCCAAACCTCTGGCCACATGGCTATCAATGATGCCCGCAGCGTTGTTGATTTGCTCGCGGCTCAACAAGAGGGTCGTGTCCACCTCCACATCCGGAGCTGGTCCGACTTCAGGATACTGTTTCAGCCCTTCCGGAAAAGGAGGTTCCTTGGCGGCGCGAGCCGCTTTGGCAGCTTGGCGTTCTTCCTTGGTTCGTGCCTCAGCGTCCAAGCCGGTCGCAAAGAAACACAAAAGTATCGCGTATAAAGAGAGTCTCATTTTTCCGTTACCGATTGATATTGTCTGATGATCTCCGAGTCAGTCAGCGGGTGATTGAACAGAGCCACTTCGTCGATTCTACCCTGCCAGAAGTGAATCATCTTCCCGTCCCGGTTATCCTGTGCTCCAACGTATAACTTCGGCACTTCTGCGTTTCGGGGACTGCTGACGGGACCACAAGGAGTAGCGACCACTTCACGACCGTTTCGGAATAAGCGCAGCAACTTCCCATCTGCTACAAACGCGATATGTTGCCATTCCTTCAAAGGCAGCGTTTCCGAATCCACCAGTTCCACTTCCTGATTCTCGTCATCGCGGACGCGAAGCTGCAGTTTTCCGGAGTCTCGCTTGAATCCCAGCCGGAACTGCCCCAGCACATTTTCACGCTCGTTCGCCGCGATACATCCCCAACGCGGCCAACTGTCGGCCCGAACCCACGCAGAAAAAGATAGCAAGCCTTGAGACTTTGGATAATCAGCGGCTACCACATAGGGACTGATCTTCGGCCCCTCAAATTTGACGGAGGATCCAACACGGCCGGGTGCAAACGGAAGGCGCTCGCAAACATCGTCGACCAACCGGGCATCCGCGCTACCTCCGTGGTCTTTCATGAGGGAGCCCTCTTTGGGAATCCCCATGCGGTAATAAACGACCGGACTCATCTCGCGCACCACGTGGGAGTAATCCAGCACAGGCTCATCAAGGCTTCGAAGGAAGCGGTCCTTATCTACCGGAATCCCGAGCGGGACATCAGTCTCAAATTCGATGCGCGTGGCATCGTTCTTCAGCAGGCGCACCGGGTCAGTTTTTCCTTCTCGCGGATTCACCTTCACCTCCCCTTCAAAAACGTGTATTTCACTGGAACGATCTCTTCCCACCTCAACCGCGAAGTCGGTACCATAGTCAACTACCTCGGCCGAGGGCGTTTCAATAGTAAAGCCAATCCCTTCCGGCGGCACGTGGGCAGACACCCGACCGCTGCTCAATTCAACCAATTCGGTGGAAATCATACGAAACTCCGCCGGAGCTTCGATCAGCAATTTCACCCCGGTCTCGTATTCGACGGAAGCGATCCCCTCAATAAGCTCGTATTCCCCGCTCCGAAGAACATGTCCGTCCGCCTCCCAGGCCTGACCGAGATAAACCAGTTTCGCTCCGGAACTTTCACCCATTTTTGCCACGGGGTCACCGGGGACCAGAGCCGGCTCCGATTTCAAGAGGAAGATTGCCAACAATCCAGCCACCACAGCCGCAGCCACAGCCTTCACCTGCCAACGAATTTTTATAGGAAGGAACGTAACCGTCTCCGCGATGGAATCCACCACATCATCAATCCCACAGGAACCGATCGCTTTGGCCCAGTCAAAGAGACTAGAGTGGATATGCGATCGCTCAGCGAAATACTCAGCGTTCTCCGGAGATGCTACGATCCACTCATTCAGCTGGCGGCATCCCTCTTCGTCGAGGACACCATCCAGCCAGGCATCAATATGTATATCAGGATTATCCATTATCCAATTTCCGCCTCCTTCAGACGCCTCCGAATGCAATCACGCAAAGCCGTTCGCGCCCGCGTCAGGCGAACGGAAACCGAGTTCGCACTCGAATCGAGTCGACGCGCGATTTCGGCGGGTTTTAAATTTTCGAGGTAGCGCAACACCAGCAGTTTCTCGGCAGCCGGCGAAGCCTTCTTCAGGCAAAGATCAATAGCGCGCCCCACTTCCGGCCAGTCTTC
>JABSSQ010000178.1 GCA_013213905.1 Verrucomicrobiales bacterium
AACCGGTCCTTCTGGAGCCCGGCCAATTCTGGCGCGGCATTCAGCGGCTTGAGGCGAAGCCTGTTTGACAGAAACGGCAATCGAAACGAAGAAGGCGGTGCCAAACCGCATAGAATGACCGATTCACACGGTCATTGTTGTGCTCGAAGCCCCGGTGTTCTCCCACCGGGGCTTCTTTTTGCCTTCATCTGAGCACTTCGCCCCGACATGGCTCAAACTTGCAAATCGACTGTGCCTGAGCGTTCCTAACGAATGGCTGACAGCCTCTGGAATTCTGACTTTTTCTCAAATATCGAAGATGCAAGTCAACTGGCCCCGCTCTTCGACAGCCTCCCAAATGTCTGCTTTTTCGCCAAGGACATCCAGGGGCGATTCACGGCCATCAATGCCCCTCTTCTGGCCATGATCGGGGTCTCCCGCGAAGAGATCCTGGGTGCCACCGATTATGACTTCTTTGACCGCGACCTCGCGGATTCTTACCGCAAGGAGGACATGAATACCATGGAGAGCGGCACCCCCGTCCTCAACCAACCCTGGTGGGTACCCAATGTGCAGACCGGAGACATCCACTGGTATCACTCGTCCAAGATCTGCCTGCGTTCCGGGGACGGACGCGTCGTTGGCATTGCAGGAATCATGCGCCCGATCGAAAGCTCCGATGACCTGACTGCTGATCACCGGCACATGACTGCCGTCGCAGCCCACATGGAAACTCACTTTGATGAAAAGCTCACCCTGGAAGAGCTGGCCCAAGTGGCAGGATGTTCGACGCGGCATTTCCAGCGGGTCTTCAAACAGATCTTCAAGACTTCCGCCATCGAACATCTTCTACGCGTTCGCATCCGGCATGCTGCCGCCAGACTGATCGAAACGCGTGATGATCTTGGCAGCATCGCAACCGACTGCGGCTTTCACGATCAAGCGCATTTCTCCAATCAGTTTAAGAGGCTTCGCGGCATGACGCCCTCGGCTTACCGAAAGCAGTTCGGGTCCATGACCTGAAGATCAGCCCACCCCCTGCTTACGAAAGCTGCGGGGAGGACGTCCTTTGATGCGTTTGAACTGGGCGTTGAAGTTCGACAGATTGTTGAACCCGCATGAGAAGGCGATGTCCGAAACGGTACGATCGGTTTCGATCAGCAGCCGGGCCGCGTGACTGATCCGCAACTGGAGCAGGTATTCCTGGAAGCTCATCCCAAGGTGCTGACCGAAGAAGCGACTCAACGATTGTGGATGCAATGCCGCCACTTCAGCTACTTCGCCCAGCGTGATCGTTTCCTCCCAGTGCTTCTCGAGATAACTGAGCACCCGCTGGAGTCGCTCAACCTTGGAGCGGTTGAACGTGGGCTCATAGGCAACACTGGCGATGGGTTCGCGGTTCGTATCCCTACTAAGAGCCAGCAAGAGCTCAATCAAAGAAAGCAACCGGTCCGTGGCGCGCTCTGCCTCAAAGAGGCTCGCCATCAAATCCGCGGCTTGAAGTCTAACTGAGTCAGAAAACCGCCACCCGCGTGAAGCTCCTTCCAGGAAGGCCATGACATCGACCATCTCAGGCAACCCGAGAAAATCAGCGCCGAACATTTCACTTCGGAACTGGATGACCCTGGCCCGTGCCCTTCCCTGCTTCCAGTTTCGATACTGGTGAGGCACCCATCGCCCGATCAAGACGAAGTCCCCCGCCTCAAATCCCTCGACAGTGTCTCCGATCAAGCGCTGCCCTTCGCTCTCCTGGATCCAGGTCATCTCAAACTCACGATGATGATGGTAATGGCTGTCGAACTCGCTCTGATCAATTTCCAGACAGGCAAAGGAACGTCCCTCGCCCGGCATGATTGTCTCTCGAGTCGGCTTCATTTGGCGATATCATATCTCTTTTCACCCAGATTTTCCCTTAAATATGTGAACAAACCATTAGTTTTGGTGATTCCTCCAGTTTAATCAGGCGGCGCAAAACGATAGTCTCCTCGACAAGATCATGAGCACTTCCTGCCCCCACGACCCTTTCAAACAGTTCCGCGCCAACGGTCCCGTTCACGTCTCCAAATTCGGAGGTGAGAAAATCGCCATGATCCTGGGGCACAAGAATGTGCGTGATGCGACTCGCGACTACAGTACCTACAGTTCCGATGCTCCTTTCCGTGTGCCGATTCCATCGGAGGAAAATCTTCGCCGTGTTCGCCAGCTTCCCATCGAAGTGGATCCTCCCGAGCACACCGAATACCGGAAAATTGCGGAACCGTTTTTTAAATTGCCCAACACACCAGAGTTCAAGAAAGCGATCGCCGACATGATCGAGCGCATGTTCCGGGAAGCTTGCGAGACCGGCGAAGTCGAAGTGGTTCGCGAATTCTCACTGCCGATGCAGTCCCTCGCCCTGACCTACCTGCTCAAGATGCCCGAATCCGAGGCGGAGCTCTGGACGAGTTGGGGCACTCATGTCTTTCGTGACGGAGAAGACGGAGAAGCCCGCGGCATGACATTGGAAAACTACATCCACGAGCAGTTCGACCGCGCTGAGGCGGATCCCGGAGAGGACTTCTTCTCCGCCCTTGGAGAAGCCACCTACCAGGGTCGGCCACTCACTCGCGACGAGAAGGTCGGTTTCGCCAACCTCACTTTCGCCGGCGGTCGCGACACGATTATCCACACCATCTCATTCATCATCGCCTACTTCGCCGAGCATCCCCAAGCGATCGAAAAACTGAAAGAGAATCCAAAACTCGTCATGACGGCAGCTGAGGAATTCGTTCGTGTCGTTACGCCGCTGACTCAGATCGGCCGCGTCTGCCCGGCATCCACAGATGTCCACGGCACCCAGGTTGAAGCCGGTGAACGCGTCGGGCTCTGCTGGGCATCCGCCAACTTTGACGAGACCGTTTTCGACGAACCGCAGGAGGTGAAACTCGATCGAAAACCCAATCCCCACATTGCCTACGGCAGTGGGCCTCACACCTGCCTCGGAGCCCCGCACGCCCGCCTCATCATCCGGACGCTGCTTGAGAAGATCCGGGATATTTCTCCAAAGCTAACGCTGATTGATTCTGTCGACAATGTGGAGACAGAGGCCGACTACGAGCGCCGTTCCGGCTACGAAAAGCTGATCGTCAAATTTGAGACCCCCTGATCGCGTGGCGCGATTTTACAAATTTCACGCTATCACGCTCAAGACATTTTCGCTGAGGTCGATCATACTTCTGGTATGATCCCCAGCCCCCGAGTGTCGATCTCACTCATAACAGCGCTCTGCCTGGCCGCTGCCGACATCGCCGTCGAGTCGCTTCGCGCCGAAGAAAAGCTTTCTTTCAACCGTGACGTCCGTCCGATTCTTGCCGGTAATTGCTACGACTGCCACGGACCGGACGAAGAAACCATCGAGGGAGATCTGCGCCTCGATTCCCGTGAAGCCGCTGAAGAAGTCCTCGGTGTCGACGGTGAACTTTTCTACCGGATCACAGCCGATGATGACATCGACCTGATGCCACCGCCAGACTCTCACCGGCATCTCACCGAGGACCAGATTGAAACCATTCGCCTCTGGCTGGAACAGGGCGCCCCCTACGAAACTCACTGGGCGTTTGTCGCTCCGGAAAAAGCCGACGTGCCGGAGATTCAAGATTCCGAAACCGCGATCAACCCGATCGATCATTTCATCCGACAGCGTCTCGAGGAAGAAAACCTCAAGCCCTCGCCCGAAGCGGATCGCCACACCCTGGTTCGTCGACTTTACCTCGATCTCATCGGGATCCCTCCCACCCCTGAACAGGCCGACGCCTTCGTCAACAGCACCGATCCCAAGGCCTACGACAAACTGGTGGACGAGCTGCTGGCTTCTCCCCGCTACGGCGAACGCTGGGCCCGCCCCTGGCTCGACCTGGCACGCTATTCTGACACAAACGGCTACGAGAAAGACCGCCCCAGATCCATCTGGCCCTACCGCGACTGGGTCGTCGACGCCATCAACGCGGACATGCCCTTTGATCAATTCACCATCGAACAACTCGCCGGCGACATGCTTCCCAATCCGACCCTCGAGCAACTCATCGCGACCGGCTTCCATCGCAACACCATGCTGAACGAAGAAGGCGGCATTGATCCTCTCGAATATCGCTACTACGCCATGGTCGATCGCGTCGCCACGACCGGCACCGTCTGGATGGGCTTGTCCACCGGCTGCGCCCAGTGTCACACCCACAAATACGATCCCATCACCCACACCGATTACTTCAGCCTGATGGCTTTGATGGACAACGCAGACGAAGTGGCCATCCAGGTGCCCGATGCCAATATCGAAGCGCGGCAGGCCCTGATCGACCAACAGATCCAGGAAGCTGAAGCCGAATTGCTCACCAAGATCGATCCCGTCCACTACGAGAAGTGGAAGAAAGCCGAGAAAGCGAAAGTCGTTCCCTGGCAGAAACTGGAACCGACCGGACTCAAGGCCAACCTCCCCCTTCTTGAGCACGAGGGCGACGGCGTCATTTTCGCCAGCGGTGATTTCACTAAGCGGGATGTCTATGAACTGACCTACCAGTTACCGGACGAGCTCAAGGGCAAAACCATCACTGCGCTTCGCCTCGAAGCCCTGCCCGATGAACGCCTGCCCGCCGGTGGACCCGGGGCCGCTTATTACGAAGGCAGAAGCGGCGACTTCTTTCTCAGTGAAGTCACCCTCTATCTCAACGACAAGCCCGTAGAAATCGGTGCGGCCACCCGCGACTTCGGAAAGATCTACATCGGCAAAGGCGACGCTTCGGCCCGGGCCGTTTTTGATGGCAAGGGCTCTTCCGGCTGGTCCACCGCGTCCCGAGAAAACGAACCCCACGAACTGGTTGTGAACCTCAAGTCGCCGCCCTCGGCCGAAGGAGAATTGAAAGTCGAACTCCTGTTCGAGCGCCACTTCGTCGCCGCCCTCGGCAAACTTCGCATCTCCGTCACCACTTCGGAGAAAACCGCCGCCGCACGTGCCTGGCCACAGGTTGATCCCGCCACGGCGTCCGAAGAAGAAATGATGATTGCCTACGCCAGTTCAGCCAAAGAAATGGCCAAGGCCAGGGCCCCTCTTGAAGCGCTCAAGAAAAAGCGCCCCTCTCCTCCCACCACCATGGTGATGCGAGAACGTCCGCCCCACCATCCGCGCACGACGCGTCGCCATCACCGCGGTGAATACCTCAACGCTGAAGAAAAAGTGCCCGCAGCCGTTCCCGCAGTCTTCCCCCAGTTGCCTGAAGGTGAACCCGCCAACCGGCTCACCTTCGCTCGCTGGCTGGTGAGTAAGGACAACCCACTCGCCGCTCGGGTCGTCGTCAACCGCGCCTGGCAGACTCTCTTCGGTCGCGGCATCATGGAATCAGTCGATGAGTTCGGCACACAATCCGAAGCGCCTTCGCATCCCGAGTTACTCGACTGGCTCGCCGTTGAATTCATGGAGAAGGGCTGGTCTCGAAAGGAGCTGCATCGACTGATTGTCAGTAGCGCCACCTACCGCCAGGATTCCGATATCCGTTCGGATCTGCTCGCGGCGGATCCTGACAATATCCTACTGGCACGCGGCCCCCGTTTCCGTCTCGACGGCGAAGTCGTACGCGACATGATCCTGAAAGCATCCGATCTCCTCTCCGACAAGATGGGTGGCCCCGGGGTTTACCCGCCGCAACCCGCCAGCGTCGCCGCTGCCGCCTACGGCAACACCAAGTGGCCGATCTCCACAGGAGAAGATCGCTATCGACGCAGCCTCTATACCTGGTCCAAGCGCACCGCCCCCTTTGCCGCCTTCACTGTCTTCGACGCGCCGACCGGAGAAATCTGCGTGGCCAAGCGCGACCGCAGCAACTCCCCTCTCCAGGCTCTCACTTTGCTGAACGATGCCATGTTTGTTGAGATGGCTGAAGCCGCCGCCTCCGAAGCCATGGCGAAATACGAAGACAACGAAGCCATTGTCACCGATCTCTTCCGGCGCTTCCTGACACGCCCACCCAATGACGAAGAGCAGAGCGCCCTGCTCAGCTATTTCGAAAGCCAACGGCAACGATTTGAGAAAGGCGAACTCAGCGCCACTGAGTGGCTCGGAGAAGATGATTCATCCCCTGACCTCGCTGCCTGGGCGCTCGTGGCACGAGCCCTCATGAACCTCGAC
>JABSSQ010000179.1 GCA_013213905.1 Verrucomicrobiales bacterium
CCGAAAAGAAAATGCCCGATCAGGAAAAACCTGACCGGGCATGCATTGGGGGTTAAATCTTTCTAAAGCGTAATTAATTAATCCGGAAGCAGAACGTTGTCTTCCTTAGTATCGAGCCACCCACCAGTCGAGCCGCCATCATCGCCACTGGTCTGGCGCTCGGTGAAGATGTTATCGACAAGGCCGTCCTTGCTCTTAACCGTGGCACCAGGCTCACCCGAAGTGAGCTTCTCCTCGGTCACGTGACCGCCGCAGAAACCGATTACTGCCTTCTTAGACTTGAGCCAGGGGTGATACTCACCGAAGGAACCGGCAGACTCCATGAGACCGTCGGCTACGAGCGGGGAACGGCTGAAGCTGGTGTCAGTCTGCCCTTTCACGTAGGCATAAACGTTCTCGTCATCTTCGAGCTCACCATCTTCACGCGGGGGACGAAGCTTGTCAGGGTGCTTGGTCTGCATCCAGAAAATGATTTCAGTATCGATGTAGTCGGGGATGAGAACGTTGAAGGCATCAGTGGAAGTGCCGAACTCCTCTTCCGAATCAGCATCGGGATCGTAGGAAGGGTAGAGACCTTCATTGTCCGCAGCGAACGCACGGGCTCCAAGCAGGATCTGTTTGATGTTATTCACGTCCTTGGTGCGCTTGGCTCGCTCCTGGATACCATTGTAAGCAGGCATAGCTGCACTGGCCAGGATGCCGATGATCGCGATCACCACCAACAATTCGATCAGGGTAAACGCCCCTGTTCTCTTCATGTGTCGTTTCATGGGTTTTTCTTTCGTTATTAGTTATGAATGCCCGAAGGCGCATTTAGTGCTGGAGAATACAATGTAAATACACCGCCTCCGCTGCTCAGAATGACATTTTTTAAAAAACGGGACAAGAAAATTTCCAAATCGAGATGATTTTCTCCCGGAAGCCCCGAAAATCCTGCCATCATGAGCCCTGTTATACCGATCGAAGACTTCTTTGAGGACATCATTGCGAAGTCCATGCGCGGCCGCCACATCTCCGAAGCGGAGTTAGCTCAAGCCACCGGCGTCAGTCCGGACATCCTCCATCGTCTCTGCCGCGGCGAGTTCTGCGACGAACCGGCCCTGTTAAAAGTGGCCGAGGCGCTCAGTCTCGATCCACGCGCTCTGACCATGTCGGCCTCCAAGGTTTGGCGCCCACGTCCGGTCGATATCGATGGCCTCGAAATTTTCAACACCCCCTACCGCGACATGCGGGTGAACGCCTTTCTTATCTGGGACCCGGAAACTAAGGTAGGCGCCGCATTCGACACCGGCACCGACAGTTCCGGTTTGGTCGCCAAGGCAGAAGCCGAAGGAGTCACCATCGATTTCATCTTTATCACCCACACTCACAACGATCACATCGCTGATCTGGACCGCCTCAAGGCTACCTGCCCCAGAGCCGGGATCTACTCGAACGAAGCTGAGCCGTGGCCGGGAACCGACACCTTTTCCGAAGGAGACGTCTTCTCCATCCAGGGCCTGTCTGTCTCCACCTTCACCACCAGCGGCCACTCCGAGGGTGGCACCACCTATTACATAAAGGGGCTATCCAAACCTGTTGCCGTAGTTGGCGACGCCATGTTTGCCGGATCCATGGGAGGAGGCATGGTTTCCTTCGAAGACGCCTGGAACAACAACCGGGAAAAGATTCTCACTCTTCCTGACGAAACCATCATCTGCCCCGGCCACGGTCCGATGAGCAGCGTAGGAGAAGAAAAGCGGAATAACCCCTTCTTCGCCGGGGAATTCCGCTAATCTCTATTTATCATGGCTGCCTCCAGACTCATCCTCGCCTCGGGTTCTCCCCGTCGATTTGACCTGCTCAAGAAAGCCGGTTTCGACTTTGAAGTGATCAAACCCGACGTCGAGGAAAACGAAGACGGCTCGATTCCGATCCGCACGCTCACTGAAATGAACGCGCGGCTCAAAGCAGAGGCAGTCGCCAGCCAACACCCTGACGCCGTCATTGTCGCCGCCGACACGCTTGTCCTCCTCGGAGATCGCGTGCTCACCAAACCGGTCGACCGCGCTGAAGCCCGGCAGATGCTCGAATCACTCAATGGCAACTCTCACCAGGTGTTCACTGCGGTCGCCATCGTGAATTACAGACAAGGCCGGGAACGCTGCTTCGATGTGGTGACCGACGTCCACTTCAAGCAGTTGGCTGGTGATGAAATGACGGCCTACCACGAAAAGATCAATCCCATGGACAAGGCCGGGGCCTATGCCGCCCAGGAGCACGGCGCCGACATCATCGAGCGCATTGAAGGCTCCATGACCAACGTCATCGGCCTGCCCATGGACGAAGTGAGCTGCGCCCTCGCCGAATTCGGTGTGGAACCGGAATCCAACTGACCTCCAGCGGAGCCACGGAGGGTCGCGCTCCCGCGCGACCGGAACCTCCTCCGCTGTTAACCCAAACCGAGCCGCTCAACCCAAACCGAGCCGCTCTCCGCGGTAACTGCCGTCCTCAATCCGGCTGATCCAACCTTCGTTCTCAAGGTACCACTTCACCGTCTTTCTCAAGCCGGATTCAAAGGACTCAATCGGTTGCCAGCCCAACTCGCTCTCGATTTTCGAGCAATCGATCGCATAGCGCCAGTCGTGTCCGGGCCGATCCGTCACAAACTCAATCAGCGCGTCCGGATCATCGCCAGACACCCCCTCATCAGCTTCCGCGACCGCCGCGATCAGTGCCTTCACGACTTCGAGGTTGGAGAGCTCACATTTACCACCCACATTGTAGACTTCCCCCGGCTCCCCCTTGACCAGCGCAAGAGCGAGAGCACGACAATGATCCTCGACGTAAAGCCAGTCCCGCACGTTTGATCCATCACCGTAGACCGGCAGCCTTTCACCACCTCGCAGTTTCTGAATCATCAGGGGGATCAACTTCTCCGGAAACTGTCGTGGACCGTAATTGTTGGAGCAGTTGGTGGTAATGACAGGAAAGCCATAAGTATGAAACCAGGCCCGGGCGAGATGGTCACTGCCTGCTTTTGATGCCGAATAAGGACTGTTCGGCGCATAGGCCGTCGTTTCCGAAAACGCCGGATCTTCCGCTCCAAGTGATCCGTAGACTTCGTCCGTCGAAACGTGGAGAAAACGAAAGTTGACCGCGCCTTTCTCAGCCCAGAGGCGAGCTGCATCGAGCAGGTTGTGCGTCCCGACCACGTTCGTCTGAATAAACTCGGCCGAGGCATCGATGGACCGGTCAACGTGAGATTCCGCCGCCAGGTGCATCACTGCATTGATCTTCTCCTCCTCCATGAGGCTGCCGACTCGCGAAGCATCGCAGATATCGCCTTCAACAAGGCGGTGACGGTCATCACCTTCGAGGCCTGCCAGGTTTTCGGGGTTTCCGGCGTAAGTGAGCTTGTCGAGTGTCACCACCCGCTCAATCTCCACACCAAGATCGGTTCCTGCCGATTCCAACAGGTAATGGACGAGGTTGGATCCAATAAATCCGGCACCTCCGGTCACTAAAATTCTATAAGCCATCGATTACGTTCCTGCGGCATCCTATCGCCTATTCCCCGGGAGGTTCCAGAAAAAGAACCCCTTCGCGTCGACGGACATGGAAGTCGCCCGGCAGGCTGAGCCTGGCCGGCCGATCCGTCGACATGGCCACCTCAACCACACGGGCCACCTCATCAAATCCGCAGTCAGGCACTCCATGCTCCCTCAGCCAGTCGATCAAGAGCCGGTCACGCAGGGCCTCCGGCAGTTCCCGCAAGCGCTTCACATCGAGCCCGTCGGCCAGCCTCAGGGCCAGGTCGCCGACGGTTGCCTGCATCCAGGCCTCGTCTTTACGCGCCAGGTCCGCGGCCCGCAGGACGGCCCCTTTCACGTCGCGCCCGAAGATCGACTCCACCTCCGGCAGCAAGCGGTGCCTCACCCGGTTGCGTAGCGCAAAGGCCTCGGCATTGCTGGAATCCTCACGGAAAGCAATCCCCTGCCCCTCGACGTAGGCGTCAATCCGGGCACGGTCCACCTCCAGGAGTGGTCGAAACAACTCCAGGCCGACACCGTCCACTTCACGGCAG
>JABSSQ010000018.1 GCA_013213905.1 Verrucomicrobiales bacterium
ACGAAGATGGAGCCGGTGCCGTCGATCTGAATGTTGATAACGGGGTCGTTGTTGCCGGTGGCGCCGGCATCAAAGCTTAGGACACCGCTGAGAGTGAGGGTTTCCGTGGTGTCGGCGTTGAAGGTGAAGTTCTTCGAGCTGCATCGTCCCAGTTGAAAACGTCGCTCCAAAGGTTGCCCGCTCCCGCAGTGCCCCCGTCATCCCAAGTGAGGTCGGCGGTATAAAGAGGCACTGAACCAAATGAGAGCCCAATCAAGGCGGCACTGATGCAGAATAGTCTGAGCGCGGAGTACAGTTTGCTGCAGATGCAGCTGGTGGAGCCAACAAGACGATTCATGGTGGTAGCGGAGAAAAAGTGTGGCGGTGGACCTCCTTAAAAGAGATCCCTGCTAAGCACGGAGATAACGACAACCCCCGCAAATGGAGGTGGTTACCGCACGAGTGAATAATCAAAGGTCAAGATTGGCGAGGAAAAACGGTAAGGTTTATCAATGTTAATTAACTGCGGAAAACGATAAAGGGATGCGGGAACGGATACAGGCGTAAAGATTCGTGGGCCAGGCGTGAAAAACGAGTCGGGCCCACGCTGGCGCTTTTTGGATTGGTAGCGACCACCTAGCTGCCCTGTGGGAGGTGCTCCGCAAGGGGAGGCGGCCAATCGCTCGCACTCGATGTCGACTCAGGTTGCGAGCCAGCGTCGGTTAGCAGGGGGGCGGATGAGGCTGCCTCTGACAGGAAAGGGCAGGCGGGCGAGACGGTGACTTGCTTTGACGGGCCGACTGGCGCGCCCGGATGGAGAGCAGCTGCGATGACGTTATAACTTTCGCAGCGCTGTAACAGGTTCACGGTGGGCTGGAGAAACTCCTCAGGAAGCGGCTCGTCGATTTCGTCTGCGACGCGTAAACCAACCGAAGCCAGCCAGGCCAAGACAAATCAGAGAAAACGTGCTGGGTTCCGGCACGGCGGTGAAGTTGAGCACGATCGCTGAACCGGTGTCGTCAAAGGCGAAGGCAGCATGGCTGACTCCGTTCCCTGCATTCACCCCGGAGTAAGCGATATCAAAGATGTCGAAATCAGTTCCAGTGAACGGGCCGCCGGTGAGTGTACCGTAGTCCCACACGGTAAAGGTTCGATCGCTGCGCCACCATTCTGAGCCCGGGGTCTGATTGAGGTCATCCTGATCGTTGATTTGAAAAGAGATCGAATTCGCTTCCGTTCCGAAGGTTAGAGTCCCGCTGTTGACGTCAAAAAGATCCCAGCCTGAGCCTGCCGCCATCGACGTATCGATAAGGTTCCATGATACGGTAGTAGGGGATGATGCGGTGCCGGTATAGGTGAGGTCTCCGCTGAAGGTTTGTGTGTCAGCGAGGGAATCCATGCCGCTGGTGTTAGTGATCAAGTGATTTGCACCAGCGCTGATGGTGGTGTTGCCGCCAATGGTTCCGGTGCCTCCGAGGGTGGCATTTGCTCCGACGGTGACCACACCGGTGGCACCTGACTGATCCCCGTTGATCATGAGAGTTCCACCTAGGACTGACGTCGCACCGGAGTAGGTGTTGGCCGCATTGAGAGTGGAGGTCCCGGTGCCAACTTGACTGATGCCTCCAGACCCGGTGATGGCAGCGGTGCTGAAGTCGGTGCCCTGCATGACGGCGTTGCTGCGATTGAAAGCGAGGACAGCCGTGGCGTTGTTGAGGTTGATTGTTCCGGCCGTATTTAGAGAGCCAGTGGTACTGTCATTGTCGCCAAGTTGCAGGGTGCCATCCTGGACCCTCGTTTCGCCGGAATAGGTGTTGGTTCCGCCATAAACAACCGTGCCGGCACCCGTCTTGTCGATGCGGGTGATGGCCCCGGATGAGACCGTGCCGAGAATCTTGAGAGTGTCATTCGTTCCGGCAAAAAAGTCGAAGTCGGTCAATTCATCCACATTGATGTTGCCGCTGAAGGTGGCTTCCTCGATGCCACCTTCATCAAGCACGCTGAGGTCCTGGATGCCGCTGGCTTCGTTGTCTACCTGCAGGTTGTTGGCCGCGTTGGTGACGACTCCGTTTTCGATTTGCAGGCGAGTGTTGCGGTTGGTGAGCAGGACCGTCGCCCCTCCGTCTCCACCCAGCGCGTTGTCGCTCCCAACTCGCAGAATGGATCCTCTGTTGGTAAGCTGCACGCCCCAGCCTCCCGACGTATTTGCGATGTTGTTGTCACCGGTCAGTCTAACGACACCATCGGTATCAATAGTGACTCCGGCTCCGGCGATAGAAGTGATGTTACCAGCGACATGGAGAATCTGGGTCTGATCATTATTTCCCCCGGTAGCGTTGGAGCGGAGATCAAAACGGCCTGCCGCTGTTTCGTTGACCTGAATGTTGCCGCTATAGGTGCCTGTGATCCCTGTGCCGCTCTCGAGGATGATTCGCTTGTCATTGGCTGCGGTATCAACAGTCATGTTGGAGTCGACAGTGATGCCGTCAAAAATCTGCACCTGAGCATTGCTACCGGTGAGGATGAAATCGGCACTGCTGAGAGCGGCGTCGTCAGTCACCCGCAGGGTGGTAGCGGCATTGATGCGGATGTTTCCAAGGAAATTGTTGGCGGCATTGGTCAGATTGATGGTTCCCTGACCAATCAGGTCGAGTGCATTCGAACCCTCTCCGGGACCAGTTCCGGTGATGAGGCCTGAAATCGTGAAAACTTGGCCAGCGGCGGCTCCACCGTTTGCCACAATGTCAAAATTGTTCCCACCGGTTTCGTTGATGGTGATCGTTCCGGCGTAGGTGGCTGTGTTTCCGCCAGCGGGATTGTTTTCCAAAGCGAGTTGCTTGGCACCACCCGTGTCAGAGATGATCAAGTTGTTGGTGACGGTAGTACCGTCACCGATGCTGAAACGCGGCGTGTTGCCGAGATTCTCCAGGGTGACTGCCCCGGAGCCGGCGGCCCCGGATTCGGTGATGAGCAATTCTCCTTGCTGGATGAGAGTGCCGCCTGAGTAGGTGTTGGTGGTGGAAAGGGTTGTCACACCGCTTCCATTCATGGTCACAACTTGAGCCCCGCCGATCGTTCCTGAGACGGTGACGGGAGTGGAGCCAGTGAAGTTCACCCCGGAAGTGCTGACCACATTGCCGCTGATGGTGAGTCCACCTGTGCCATTGCCTGCGATGTTGAGGCCGGTGGTTCCGCCGGCAATATCTGCACTGATGTCCACTGTTCCGGCATTGTTAGCGGAGAGTAGCGAGCCTACGGTGAGAACCTCGACTCCAGTAGGGGAAACAGTGTAATTGTCGACGGCATTGGCAAAAGTCACTGTTTGGGGTGAAACGTTTTCGGTCAGTAGCACGGCAGTGTTGACGGCGCTACCTCCGTTGGCGACGAGGTCATCAAAAGTCACGAAATCATTGTCGTAAAATAGATTGTCTCCTGCGCTGAGGCTCCAGTTTGCCGTGCCGCTTCCGGTATTTTGCTTGTCCCAGACCCCACCGGTCGTGCCGACCCAGACTTTGTCGCCCACGCCCAGATCCAGCTGAATCATTCCAGAAGAATCGCTGAAAGTTGCGGCGCCGCGCGCGCCCACAAAGGCCTGGGCATCGGAACTGAGCGTGAGATCTCCGCCGGCGACTCCCAGGTTTGTGGTGAGAATGCCACTGTATGAGATGACATCGATCAAGCCCGGAGCAGGAGTGAGTCCGTCGAAGTCGACGATGACGCCCCCAGAAATGTCGAGATCACCAACCATGAGCTCTTCTGGCGTCGATGGATCGATGAAAAGGATCGAATCCAGCGTTAGCGAGCCTGTAGTGACGCCTTCGCCACCGATGCCGATCCCGGCTCCGGAACTTTGAACGATGTTACTTGCAAAGGCGGAAGCTCCGCTGGCGGTCAGGTTGAGGCGGCCACCGGTGACAGCAGTTGTTCCCGAGTAGCTGCTGAGATCACTCAGATCGAAGGTCCCGGTTCCGACCTTGGTGATCCCGCCCGTACCGACAAACGCACCGTCGTAGGTGGTGGAGCCGGTGTCTCCGGTGGTCAGGGTAAAGCTTTGGAGATCAAAAGTGGATCCAGCGCTGGAGGAGGCGAGCGAATTAATGGTTTCGTTGCCATCGATCTGGATCGTGTTCGCGGCTGTCTGGGTCCAGGTGCCGGTGTATCCGGTCGCGTCGAAGGTCGCTGTGGTGAGATTGATTTGAGCGGTCTGGCTCGTAGAAATGTTCCCTGTGCCGGTGAGTGTACCCTCCAGAATAAGGAGGGAATCGCCGTTAGCGCCGTTGTCTTCGGCTCTGATGTTGGCGTCGGCATTCATTGTAATGTCACCCGTAAAGGTCGTGGTGTTGCCGTTGCCATCGGCTCGAAAGGTGCCGCCGTTCAGGATCAAATCATTGCCTATCGTTCGGTTGCCGATGCCGGTAAAGCTGCCGGCATTCACAGTCACAACCGCGCTGTTGCCGTTGAAGCCGCCATTGTTGTTGTTTTGGAGGTTGCCTGCGTTGACGGTCCAGCCTGCGATACTAAGACCGGAGGTATTAGTGTCAACGCGGATGGTCCCGCCCTCTACGGTGATGTTGACATCCGTGCCTGAAACGCTGATCCCGGCAAGGTCAATGCGGCCGCCGCCGGTGTCGCGGAGTGAAATGTCACCGGTGAAATCGAAATCGTCACCGAGATCTCGGTTGCCGTCGCCGGTGTTGACTATGGCACCAAGCCCATCAACGCCCGCGCCTTCAATCGAGATGCTGCCGGCATCGTAGTCGTTGATACTGAAGGCTCCGAACTGAAGGGTGGCTCCGCTGTTGATGGTAGTCGTGTTAGAAATGGCACCCAGAGCCCGCTCGGCTCCCATGATCAGAGTCGCACCAGCTTCTACGGTGTTACCTCCGGTGTGGGTGTTGACACCATTTAGAGTAAGGTTGCCGGTTCCGTCGTGTTCGATCGCGGTGGTGCCGTTGCCGTCGGAGATGACGCCATTGATGATGACGTCGCCGGTGGATAGATCGGTCAGGCGGAGCTCGTCACGGTCGGTTTCGCTGGAGATGTCGTTGTTGAAGGTGACGTTGCCACCATTGTTGAAGGTGATGTTTTGCCGGGTCGTGAGTTGGGCTCCGTCGAAAACGTAATCGTTGCCGGCAGTGTTGTCGAAAGTGGCAGTCTGGACGAAGATATCACCGTTACTGTTGTCGAGGGTGATGGAGGCGTTGGCGCCGGTGTCGCCGAAGACGGCGGTGTCGCGAGACAGGAAGAGGCTGTCATTTTCCGCTTGTCCGTTGGTGTCCCAACTGGCGGTGTTGTCGATATCCCATACATTGCCAGCCGCGCCGCTCCAGGTGGCGGTTTGGGTGGCAGCCTGGGTGTAGCTGAGGATGTTTCCGTCGTCGGAGATAGAGTCGCGAGAGAAATTGGTGACGAAATCGCCGGTGATGCCGCCGCCGCCGCTCGTAAGAGCAATTCCCGTGTGGTCAAGGATCGCGAAAGTTCCTCCGCCCGTGCTGCGGATTTCGTCGCGGACGAAGCCGATATTACCTGCGCTGGTGTCAAGTGTTCCGCCCGTAACGCTCAAGGCACCGCTGTTATCGTTGATCTCGAGAAAGCTGCCGGCATTAAAGGTGATGCCGCCACTGGTGCTTCCTTCGCCACCAAGAGTTGCACCAGTATTGACCGTGATCGCGCTGACGTTGCTACCGCCAATATCGAGCCGGCCGCCAATGACGGTGGTAGGGCCGGTGTAGGTGTTGTCCCCGTTGAGGGCCTGCGAAAATCCAGCATTCGTGTTGATGATGATCGAACCACCTGCACCGCTGATGACGCCGGAATGCGATCGGGAATCGGCGTGGCCGCCGATAGTGAGGGTAATGGGGGCGGGGGAGCCGGCATTGTTCTCCAGAGCGAGGGCGCTGGTGCCGTTCAAGGCACCGAAGGTGAAGGCGTTAGTGACGACAGAGGAGTCGAACACGATGGCTCCGTTGTTCATCGTTACCGATGCGTTTTGGGCGGCGAGAGAGTGGCTTAGCTGAAGCGTGCCTGCGTTGGTCTGCAGTTGTCCGTCAAAGGAATTGGCGGCTGTGAGAATAACAGTCCCGGCACCGAGTTTGCGCACAATTTTGTTGGCATCGGTATTACCCGATTGGATGACGCCGCTGATAGTCAGGGTGTCGCCGGAGCCGGTGGTCAATTCGAGTCGGCGATTGTTAGCAGTACCGCTCGTATTGACGTTGATGTCCGAGGCGATTTCGGCGCTGCTACCGCCGTCATTCAGGTAAATTCGCTTTTGGTTCTGGTTGTTTTGAACATTGATTCCGCCGGTGAGATTGATGGTGAGTCCATCGGCCAGAAAGACTTCGGCGTTGCGGACAAGGTTCAACTCATCTCCAAGGGCAGCGTTGCTTTCGACGCGGAGGTTGCCACCACGATTGATTTGGGTCAGGGAATGAGTGTTGGTTCCCGAGAGGGTGACGAGGGCTTCATCATCGGTGGCGTCGCCGTCTCCGATAAAGAGGGTGAATGCTCCACTGATGTCGCCGGTGATGTCGAGGTTGTGATCGGTCTTGGTAATGATCGTGCGATTGGCATCGAGCATCAGATCGATGGCGATGATATCCTCAAGGGGCGTGCCGCCACCGACGATGGCGGTCGTCGTGATGTCACCACTGAGGGTGAATGTGTCTGTTACTGCGTTGGCTGTCAGGTTGAAGGACTGATCGTTTATCGCGACAGTGCCATCGTTACCGAAATTGATTCCGTTGATGATAAAGCCAGTCCCTAAATCATGAACAGGGCCGCTGTTGAGAATGCCCGTGAACGTGAGGGCTTGGGCTCCGGAGACGAGGGCCGTGTCATCGTCAAAGTTTTGGGCGGTGGAAAGTAGCTGGTCTACGCCGCCTCCGTCCCATACGCCCGACTGCGCGCGTGCAACGCCGGGGAGTAACAGGGCGAGTATTGCCAGTGCGGGCAAAATGGGGGAAAGGAGCCTGCGTTTTTCAGCCTCGAGCCGAAAACAAAGAAAGTGAGGGGTTTCCGAAAGGTCCTTAGTAAGATTCATGTGGTGAGAAACTGGTTACCACTTGAAAAGGGACTGCGTGATATCTCAAACCCAAGAATCCTTTGGTGGCTGATACGGATTCGTGGATTCGATGCCAGGACGTTCCTGCTACCAGGAAAACGACCTCTGTTACGATTCACCTGCCCCTACAACAAGTTCGCACGGGTAGTCCCATATCATCTTTCAGACACGCATCAAGTGTTTTTGTCGGAAGGGGATTTGAAATACCTCGATGTTTTGAGATTATTTCTTACCAATAAAAATCAAAGAGGCTGAGAAAGTTATTCAAATTTCCCGCGATCTTTTTTATAATCGCGATGGTTCCCGATGGTGGCTCGTTATGGCGGGATTCCCACGCCTCTGAAAATGGAGTGGTAGGGCATCGCCATCGAGATTAGATGCTGAGATTATTGCTCTAGCCCTTTGGAGTTGCTTAAAAAAAAACTTTCCCCAGACGAGATGAAAATTCTCCTTCTATGGGATGTAGGCCGAGCGTGAGGAGGGATTTCGCTACGACCACAAAAAAACCGGTGCGACGAGGCACCGGTTTTTATCGGTAGGGTAAAACACATCGAGGATGGCTATTTCGCTCTTAGCTTCCTGCGTCTGCGAGCAAACCAGCCGAAGCCGGCGAGGCCGAAGCCGACAAGAGAGAACGTGCTCGGCTCCGGGATAGCACTGGTCTGGACGAGCCAGATGCCGTTCAAGTCCGAGCCGTCACGATTTCCGGACATCAGCTCGAAAGCATTGTTGAAGGCCGAATTCGCGGAGTTGGTGATCGTAATGGTTCCGCCTGGAATGGTATTGATCGCTCCCGTGTCCCAGACCTTCCATTCGTTCAATTGGCCATTCCAGAANCTCTGCTCAAAGTCGACCGCTGAACCAAAGTCGATATCGAAAGTCAAATCGCCATCAAACGCAAGTGATCCGCCGCCTGTCAGGTTGAACTGATCGAAATCCGTTCCGGCATTGCTGACTGAATTGGAAATCAGATCCCAGGTGACTGTCGCACCACTGGCGTAGGTCAGGGTGTTGTTGATGGTTTGGATGCCAGCGTCGGTCGCTGTGCCGGTGCCGAAGGTTCCGGCAGTGTGGTTGGCGCCGGCTGCGATAGTGACTGTCCCGCCGAGTGTGCCGTTGCCTCCAAGCGTGCCGCCATTGACGGTGACGGCACCGGTAGCACCCGAGTTGTCCCCGTTGATCAGCAGCGTTCCCGAAGTGACGGTGGTCTCGCCAGTGTAAAGATTGGTCCCCGAGAGTGCCCAAGTGCCCGCTGTGTCGACGTTGAGCGCCACGGTTTCATCTCCGTCCGGACCTCCATTGGAACCTCCATCGCTGGATTCGTTGTCGATGATAGCTCCCTGGATCTGGTTGGCATCGCCGTTGTAGGTTCCTCCCAGCTTCAGAGTACGCGCCCCAATGCGACGGGACTGATCGCTTTCAGCTACGTTAAAGGCACTGTTGCCAAAAATAAGAGCACCGGAGCCGTTGTTTTCAATCGATCCTGCGCCCGTGTAGTTTCCGTTGCCAAACCAGCGATTGCCGACTTGGACTTGACGATCGGTAGTCTCTCCGGATCCCGAGTAGGAAAGTGTGCCATCGTCCGCCCGCAAACCGATCACGATGAGACCGCTGCCTGAGTGCGAAGAACCCCCTGTATTGCCAAGAGATTCTACCTGTAAAGTGCCCTGGCCGGCATTCAGGTTACCGCTGAAACTGTTATTTGTGTTGGTTAAGATTAAGGTACCAGCGCTGTCCTTGATCAGGTCGCCAGGCCCGAAAATCTCTCCGCTGATGGTGAGTGTCTCATCGGTTCCCGTTTCAATGCGAAACTGCTCGTTACCAGTTTCCAGTAGCTCAAAGGTACCAGAAAGCTCAGCAGTATTTACGCCAGCATTCGAGAAGCGAAGGATTTTGTCGCCGTTAAGATTTGTGATGACAAAATTATTCGTCATAATCTGGCCACTGGCAAAATCGAGGTCGAGGGTGGGAGTACGGTTGGTGTCAGGGCTGCCACCTGCGTCATCCTGAAGCGTGACGGTGCCGGTTCCCAAGGCGAAAACATCCGTGATTTGAGTGATTCCCTCCGCGATTGTCGTCCCTCCGGTGTAGCTGTTGGCCTGCGAAATAGTTACAATATTAGCATTCGCGTCGAGGACTCCGTCCTGGTCACCAACATAAACAGAACCAGTTCCTGTAATTTGGGAATCGAATGCGACTGTGGTCGCGCTTGTGTCGTTGCCTATTGCAAAAGTCAAAGTGCCGGTGACTTCGACTGATTCACCAGTCACCGTATAGTCGTGAGCCACGTTGGAGAAGGTGGCATTTGAAACGGTGACTCCCAAACCTGAGTTGCTCAAAGTGACGGTCTGATCAGCGCCTGGAGTGTCATCAAAAATCACTGAGTCACCGTTCAGGAAATCCATGTCACCTTCGACCCAGTTGTCGTCGGTTGTGTTTCCGGCAATCCAGAGGCTGTTTCCGCTGGTATTGTCCCAAGTGCGAACTGCGTTGCCGGAATCGAATGTGATGGCGGTTCCGGTATCGGTGATTCCCGTGCCCGAGCGAACGATTGTGGGAGCATTAATCAGGTTGAACAAAGTCGCACCAGAACCTGCACCGAATCCCGTTGCCATACCGCCGTAATCAAGAAGCGTGATCGGTGATGGAGCACTGCCGGTGAAGGTAACGTCAATCCCGCCACTTACGACGCCGGTGAGATCGAGCCCCGTCGTCCCATCAGTTGTGGTGAGCCCGCCGACTGATCCATCAACAGTCAGGTTTGCGGTGTTTGCCAGTGTGATACTACCAGTGGTGCTGCCGCTGCCGCCGAGGGTGGCTCCAGCCGCTACACCGATAGCAGATGTGTTCGTTCCGTTTACGACCAAGGTGCCAGCATTGACAGTAGTGGATCCGGTGTAGGTATTGTCACCGCCCAGGGTGAGGGTTTCCGTGCCGTTCTTGATGATGCCGATTTCACCGACTGTGCCGTTATTGTCAATGATTCTGTCAGTGACGGTGATGTCGGCGCTGGCAGTGTCGAAGGTGATGGTTTTAGCGACACCGCTGGTTCGTGCCTGGTTGAAGTTGGCGCTGGGGCTTGTGATGATGAGGGTACCGGAGCCGTTGTTGATGATGCTGCCAGCACCAATGCGGGTCGCTCCACCGTTGTTATCGCCAATTCGGAACTCTTCGTTAAGGGTCTCACCGCTGCCGCGATAGTCCAAAGTGCCGTTGTTAGTGTTACTGCCCAGGCCGATGTCATTGTCGCCGAGGCTGGCAATAGAATCGATTTGCAGAATACCACTGTTGATACTGAGAATGTCGATTCCGTTGCCCGCGGTGTTGTTGACACCGGTGAGACGGAGGACTCCAGCGCCGCCCTTGGAGACGGCGCGGCCGCCAGCGTCAGATTCGAAGTTGCCAGTGATCAAGAGGTCGATGTCGTCCGCACCATTGTGGGCGGTAATAGTCATCCCGGAATTCTCGATGCGAATATCGGTGGCAATGGTGGCTGTTCTGTTGTCAGCAAAGTTCTGGTAACTGATGTTATTATCGTCGTTATTACCGTTGAGTCCGCCGAAGATGAGCTTACCGCCCCCGGCGCTGTCGATGATCATGATGTTTTCGACGGTTCCGCCACTCGAGGTAATGTTGCTGGTGTTGTCGCCGATAAGGAGGTTTTCGTGGAAGATGACGTCTTGGTCGTTGATGTCGAGAGTGACGGCGCCGTTGTATTGGTCAAGGCCAGCCGCGCTACTGCTGGCGACGTTGCGCTGCCGGAGATAGACTTGACCGTCCTGATTATTAGCGGCATTGGTGCCGGTGTTTCCGGCGCCGGCCGAGCCGGTATCACCTTCACCGAAGACGTCTCCGGAGTCGAGGATGGTTAGCTGATTCTGGATGGAGGTTCGGTCGTGAGTGTTGCTGCCACCCAAGCGAACGGTGCCTTCGCCCTGAATGACGATGTCGCGAGTGTTGTTGTCGTCGCTGATGTCGCCGTTGACGACGAGGTCGCCGGTGGTGTTGGCGCCGTCATCGACGGTCCAGATGCTTTGTTGGGTGAGATTCAGGTTGGCGGAGATGGTGGCACGATCGTTGAGCTTGTTGACCACAGTCTGGGTGCCGTTGGCCATGACGGGAGTCCCGGCACCGTTGCCGGTGACCGTCAAGGTCTCATCGTCGAGGAATGTGCCTGAAACGTTGCGGAGAGAGAAAGTGCCGGTAGTGCCCGAGCGGGTGGCAGAAACAATGTATCCAGTGGCTCCAGAGGTGGCCCCGCTGACTTGCTGGTTATTGCCGAAGTCGGTTCCGGTTTCGTTGTCGAATGCCAGCTCAACCCGGGTGCCTTCGCGGTAGAAGATGTCTTCGAGAGTCAGGGCGCCACCGCTAGCGATGAAATCGGTGTTGGTGACAGAAACGGTGCCGGCACCGCCGGTAGCCTGGGTATTGATCGCGCCCAGGCTAAGATTGTCAATCTGAGCGTCGGCACCATTTAAGTCCAACTCCACGTTGGCGCTAACGCCGCTGGCGGCGTTCTGATTCTGGACGATGATGTCCCGGACCGTCGAATTCAGGGCCCCGTCTGTCTCGAGCTGGAGAATGCCGTTCTGGACCGTAAAGTTTGCTCCGCTGATGTTAGAGCCGGAGAGAAGTAGAGTACCTTGTCCGTTCTTGATAATGGTACGACTGCTGTTGTCTGTAGTGATGTCGCTGGAAATTTGAAGCTCGGCGCCAGCGATTGAGGTGTTGTCGTTTACTATGACGGTGGTACCCCCTTCAAAAACGATGGTGCCGCCCTGGATTAGGCCGAGGTTGGCGGTGTTGTTGTCGGCGTTGTAGGTGATGTTTGAATCCTGATTGAGTGTTGCTCCGGAGGCGATAGTTACGGTGGCATCTCCGTTGCCTTGAGTCGCGTCACCCAAAACGAGACCGTTGTCGAAGTTCTGGGCAGTCGTTATGTTATTGAGTTCGAGAGTGCCAAATCTGACTGACATTTGACCTTGACCCGCGGATCCTGTGGCACCGACAGAATAAGTAGCTCCACCCTGAATGATGGATCGCTGGGTGTTGCCGCTGCCGTTGACGGTGCCATTCAAGGTGAGATCCGCCCCGGAGACAAACAGTTCAATCCGAGTGGCGTCGCCCGTTTCGTTGATATCTCCGTTAATTTCCACGAGCCTGCCCGCCACATTGGTGCTATTGGCTATGCCGATTTCGAGACGTTGGACTCCCGCATTTCCCGTGCCTGTTCCGGTATCGATATCCCCATCGATTTGTATTTTGCCGGTAGTGCTCTCGGTATCGATGCGGAAGGTGTTGCCAGTGCCGTCTCCGAGAATGATGTTGGCAGCAATGATCTGATCGGCACCCATGGTCGCATTGGTATCGATACCGCCGCCATTGTCGAAGGTGATGGTGTCTGTTCCCGCCGCGCCGATGGTGTAGGCGCCGATGCCGGCATTGTTGAAGATGAGCCGATCGATCGTGATGCCTCCCGAAAGATCGATGAGTCCAGCCACTCCCGTCTCATCAAAAGTGGCAGTGTCTCCCGTTCCCGGGACCGCTGCTGGAGCTGAGCCAGCACCCCAGTTATCTAAGGTGGACCAAAGGCTGTTCTCACTGCCATCCCAGGTCGCATCATCGGCATAAAGGGGAACTGAGCCAAATGAGAGCCCAATCAAGGCGGCACTGATGCAGAGTAGCCTGATCGCAGATCGTAGTTTGCTCAAGATGAAGCTGGTGAAACTAATAAGACGATTCATAGTTGTGGCGGAGTGGCAATGTGTGGCGGTGGATCTCGACCGGGAGATTCCCTTTAAGACGGAATCGAAACCGGTTGCTTCAGATTGGAGATAAATCTATAATCCAATATCCAAAGTTCTAATTTGGCAAGAAAAAACTATTTGGTTCATCCATGTTAATTAAATGCCGAAAACGATAAATGCGCGGCAGAAAAGGATACGTTCGGATAGATTTACTGTCCAAGGTTGGAAGTTGCCTGGCTCGGGGATAGCAGCGGTTTGAACACCCAAACCCCGTGCCTCGTGCCGTTTCCTATGTCGTCTTCAGCCCCGGCTTGGAGTCGGAGAACGATGCTGTCGGAGGGAAGGGGTGAGTTGGCACGCACGGCCGAATAGAAATAGTAGATGGTCGAAACGGCTTGCCTTCAGCCTGAATCGGGGATTTCACATCGGTGATCCCTTATGGCGAGGGCGCGGTGGCCAGTTCTGAAAATGGAGGATTCTGGGGCTACTTCAAGCGAAACGCCTTGGACTGTGCCAGCGCATGCACAAATTCCCGCATCGCGTAGTCCTCCTTCCTGGCCTGAGCCATGATGCTGTCGGCGAGGTTGAGGTCGGTGAAGCCGAAGGGACGGCCGAGGCCATATTCGATGAGGTGTTCCGTAAACCCCTGCGCGAAGTCCTTCTCGCGTTTGCCCACTTCCTTGCGCAGCTGGTTGAAGTTGGCGAAGGGAGTGCCGTCAGGAAGGGTGCCGGAGTCGTCGATCTTGTGATTCTGAGTTTTAACGACGCGGCGTCCCTGGACCACTTCGGCACGTTCTTTCTCGCGCCAGAGGCCGGCGGCGTCGAAGTGTTCGAGCCCGAAGCCGAGGGGATCGATCTTCTTGTGACACTGAGCGCACTGGGCTTCTTCGTTGTGAAGATTGAGCAGCTGGCGGGCGCTAATGGGCTTGTCGGCGTTGCGACTCAGCTGAGGAACGTTCGGCGGTGCCGGGGGCGGGGGATTGTGCAACAGCTTGCGCATGATCCAGGCGCCACGCTCAACCGGGCTGGTGCGTTCGCCATCGGATCCCATTGCGAGAATGGCAGCCATGCCGAGCAGGCCGCCGCGAGGGTTGTCTTCCGGAATCGCGAGTTTGCGGAACTCCGTGCCCTCGATGCCGCCGCGAAGGGCCTTGAGCCGATAGTAATTGATGAGGACATCGTTGACGACCAGGTAATCGGGATTGAGCAGGTCGCCGACGGGACGCCTTTCATCGAGAATGTACTGGATCGTGTGGAAGACCTCGTTTCGGGCGGACTCTTTCACACTTTCATCGAAGTGTGGGTAAAGGCGGTGGTTGTAGTTGAAGAAGTCGAGGCGCTCCATGTGGAGCCACTGGTGGGTGAAGCCGGTGATGAATTCCCAGGAGCGGGGATCGTCGAGCATTCGGTCGACCTGCTGGCGGAGGACTTCGGGTTTCTTGAGGTCTCCTGACATGGCCACTTCCATGAGTTCTTCATCGGGCGGACTGGACCAGAGGAAATAGGCAAGACGAATAGCGAACTCACGTTTGGTCAGAGGGACGCGCTCGGGGTAGGGTTTCTTGTCATTCTCGATCCAGGGCTTTTCGTAAGGCTCTGACAGATACAGAAAGCTGGGGGAGGAGAGAATCACAGCGAGCGGTTCTATCAGCGAAAGGACGGGTTTTCCGTTGGAGGCCAATTCGGTTTCAAAAAGAACAACCAGTTTGTCGAGATAGGCGGGGGAAGGCTTGCGACCGCGGAAGGCCTTGGTGGCGAAGTTTTCGAAGACCTTACGTGCTGCTGCGGAGTCCATCTTTTGATCGATGGACTTCTCGAGGATAGCCTTCTGGGATTTTGGCGGCCATTCATCGAGGAAGGGTCCTTCCCACTCAATCCAATCCACCCACATTGCCGGGTCAGGGAACGGTTTGTCCTGGGCTCTTGCCTGCCTGAAGATTTCCCGGGCAAAGTCGCGATTGTTGACCTGCCGCTCTCGAATGCCGAAGAATCTGGAATCATCTTTTCTCAGAAAGATAGGGATCTCAATGACCTGCGGCTTCTCCATTGTGCCGGTGACGTGAATGCAACCTTGAACATTGATCTCGCCTCCGACCTCACCACCAACGCGATTGCCGTATTCGATGAACCGACGTTCGTAGGGAATTTTGTCGTTAAGCACGGCGGCTTTTACCCGAATTTTGTAGTGCCCCGAGGGAAGCGAGCCGGGTAGGTCTGGAGTCGCCACGAGCGCTCCGTTGAAACTGGTATGGAGAACTCCGCCACTTTTGGTGTTGGGGTGTTTGAGATAGGCTTCATAGCCGGGGGCCTCCCGCTTGTAGTTGCCTTCTTCGAACTTCACACGGTCAGAATCAATGAACCCAAAGTCGGTTGGATCGCCGCCATCGCTGTTGCGCCACGCCTGGGCTCGATCCCAAGCTTCCCGAAGCTTGGCGAGCTGGTTGGTGACACGTTTGTTGATTTTTTCCTCGATCTGGACCCGGGTTGTCTTTGGATCAGGTGCTTTCCCCCACACGAAAGCACCCTCGAGGATGCGCTTTGCGATCTTGTGGTACTGTTCGAACTGGTCGCTTGAAAAAAAGAGGGAGCCGCCGGCGGTGTCAAAACCGCCCGGGTTTTGGTCGTCGGGCAGGTCCTCGGCGTTTACGCGAATGCCGAGCAGGTCGTAGATAGTGTTTTCGTATTCGCGACGGTTGAGGCGTCGCATCGTGATTTCGCCACCGGTGTCGCTGAGCAGGGCACGCGCTTCCACGAGTTGCTGCGAGAGGTCTTCGAGAAACGCGGTCTTGTCTTCGTCACTGGGTTGCTTCTTGTTGTCCGGCGGCATTTCACCGGAATTGATCGAGTTGAGGATCTTCTGCCAGGTCTCCGCTGATTGAATCGTGCTAAGGTCGAAGTCCACCTCGTAGAGATCGAGGCTGCCCTCGGTGTTGACGTCGTCGTGGCAGTCAACGCAGTAGCTCTCAAAGAAGGCGAAGTGCTTCTCCGGCATGTGAGCGAGAGGAGCGTCCCGGGCCTCTATGGCGAGAGGGAAAAGGAGGGAGAAGGTGACTGAGAGAAGACGAGTCATTTTTAAGATCATGATCAAGATTAAGAGCAAGATCAAGAGGGGCGGATGGGGGCTCTGAAAGGAGTAAGATTGAGAATATGAGTGAGATTAAGACGGCTTATTGGTTACGCTTGTGGGTGGGAAGGGCGATGTAGGGCTTGAGTTGCTTGGAGAGTCTGGCGACGAGTTCGGGTTTGGAGTCAGCGAGGTTGTTCTTTTCCTCGGGGTCGTTTTCGTGGTCGTAGAGTTCGCGGCCGGCGGTGCCTTCGACCCACTCGGTGTAGCGCCAGCGGGGGGTGCGGAGGGAGTAGCCCCAGGCTTTGTCGCTGTGCCAGATCTGGGTGATGGCGGGCTTGTCCCAATTGGCATTTTCGGGGTCGGTCAGGATAGGTTGGAGGCTGGCACCTTCGATGTTGTCGGGGGCGGCGAGGCCGCAGAGGCCCGCGAGAGTCGGGTAGAGGTCTAGTAGTTCGACGGGATCGGTTGAAACAGTGCCTTGGCTTAAGCCGGGGGCGGCAATGATGAGCGGGACGCGGGCAGAACGTTCGAAGGCTTTGCGCTTGTACCAGAGCCCCTTTTCTCCGAGAAAGTAACCGTGGTCGGACCAGAAGACGATAATGGTGTTGTCGATCAGGTCGTTGGCTTCGAGGGCGTCGAGCAGCTTGCCGACAAGGGCGTCGGTAAAGGTGTTGCAGGCGTAGTAGGCCTGCTTGCACTTGCGGGCTTCCTCCACGGTGACGCCGTCGAAGAAGTAGGGCCATTTCTTGGTGTCGCGCTGTACGGCCATGGGCGGGACGTCTTCGAGGTCGGCCTTGGCTTCGTCGAGATCGGGCATGGTGATCTCTTCGATGGGATACAGGTCGAAATACTTTTTCGGAGCGACGTAGGGGCAGTGAGGATTGAAGAAACCGGCGGCAAGGAAGAAGGGTTCGTCTTTCTTCTGGTTGATCAGTTCGATGATCTTGTCGGCGACCATGCCGTCGGTGTGTTCGGAGTCTTCACTGACGGGATCCCACCAGGCCATCGAGATGCCGAGGCCCTTACCTTCGGAGTCGGATCGGGATCGGGTGATCTTGTCTTCCTGGAGACTATCGATGCCACGCGGGTTGTAGCGTTCATCCCAGGTCTCGGGATCGTCGTTCCCATCCGTGCCAATCATGCTGGGATTGCCATAGTGGTAGATCTTGCCGGCGCGGGCTGAGAAATAGCCGTTCTGGCGGAAGAGTTGGCCGAGGGTGATCACGTCAGGATTCTTTTCGCGCAGCTCATGGGTGAGAGTGTGCATGTCCAGTGTGTCGGGGCGGAGCCCGGTCATGATGCTGGCGCGGCTGGGGCCACAAAGCGGTTGCTGGCAGTAGGCGTTGTCGAAGCGAACGCCCATCGCGGCGAGGCGCTCGAGGTTAGGGGTGAGGACCTGCTCGTTGCCGTAGACACCAAGGTCACAGTTCATGTCGTCGACGGATATGAAGAGGACGTTGGGTTTGCCTCCGGCTGTCTCCGTTTCGCTACGGCTGTCGGCTGCGGTTGCTGAGAAGGAGAGAAGGAGGGATAAGGCGAATGTGAGAAGGCGCATGGTGGTGGGGCGGATGGACTTTGTGGAGGGCAAGATCAGGAACATGAGCCAGATCAAGAGGGTCGGATGGGCTCCGCAGGGAGTTAGATTATGAGCACGAGCAGGATTAGGAGCAGGATTAAGATAGTTGGGTTGGAGACCTAACCCGCTTAGGTCCTATGCGACGAAGAGTTCGTCGATGGTGCCGTTGCTGTCGCCGTGGGATTCGGCTTCGATGCCGAGGCCGCGAAGCTGGGTCAGCCAGAGGTTACAGAGTGGGGTCTTGGGATCATCCATGACGAGGTGACGGCCGTGAACGAAGCCGGCGCCGCCGCCGGTGACGACGGTCGGACAGTTCACGAGGTGGTGAACGGAGTGAATGTTAGAGCCGAAGGTCAGGTTGACATGGTCGAAGAGGCTGGAGCCATCGGGCTCCTTGGAATTCTTCAGCTTGTCGATGAGGCGGGCCAGGAGCTCTGAGTTTTTCTGGTCACGCATTTCGGAGACTTCACGACGGGCGCCCTGATCGTAGTGGCTCATGTTGTGACCGGAAATGGTGGCGCCAAGGCTTTGGATGAAGGTGTGGACCGGCTGGCGGTAGGTGAAGACGCGCGAAGCATCCACCTGCATGGCGGCGACCATGAGGTCGTGCATGATCTTGACCTCCTCGAAACCCTGCACCTTGGCGTTGGGTTCCTTGAGCTCTTGCGACGGTTGCTTCTTAGGGACCTCGAGCCAGTCTTCTTCCTTGGCGATGCGCACTTCGATGTCGCGGATGGACTGCATGTATTCGTCGAGCTTGTCGACGTCGTTTGAACTCAGGCCTTTGCTCACGCTGCGGGCATCTTCCATGACCGTGTCGAGGATGCTTCGGCGCTTAGTGAGGGTGGCTTGCTGCTGTTCCAGCGGAGTATCGTCGCTGGCAAAAAGGCGATGAAAGGCGGCAATGGGAGTGTCGAGACCGGCGATCGGTTTTCCACGCTTGTCCCATGAAAGGGAAAGCCCCGGGCCGTGCCCGTCACCGGAAGCACCTTTGCACCCGAGCTGAATGGAAGTGAAGCGGGTTTCCAGGCCAAAATGCTCGGCGGCCACCTGGTCGACGGAAATGCTGTTGTGAAAGCTCTGGCCGGGCTCAGCGTAGCGGTTGGCTCCAGTGAGGTAGAAAGTGCTTCCCCAGTGGGCTTCGTGGTTGAACTGGTTGGCAAGGTTTTGAATAACGGTGATGTCACCCTGATGGCGTTCGAGCGGAGAAAGGCCGGGTGGCAGGGTGTAGTCGGTGCCGGTTGTCTTCGGATCGGGATACCAGGATTCCTTGGTCACGCCCCAGCCCATGGCGAGAAAGGCCATACGTTTGGGGGAAGCTGCCGGAGTGGCGGCTTTGGCAAAGCGTTGAAAGCCGAAGGATTCCATCATCGGCAAAGCGATCATGGCGGAGCTGCTGCGGAGGAAGGCACGTCGATTTTGATTCATGGTGGCTGGGCGAATTTTCAATGTCTAACAGGGACTACGATCAGTCCTATCTCAACCGGCGTGACTGCGTGGTAATTTTCTACGCGGTTTCAGACGAAATTCCGCTGACGGGATCGGCTGAGTCGCTGGTGACAAGCGTCAAAGGGATGGATGAGGGGTGGGGCAATCCGGTGATACTTTCGCGCAAGGGCCTTGTTTGTGTTCCTGCCCCGGGTAAGCATCTCGAGATTGTTGAACAGCGAGGGAAGCCCGGCTGTTACCCTGATTTGGCGGCAGGCGACCGCGGGATTCCAGATATCCTCCGGAGCAAAGATGCATTCCTCGCTATCCCAGTCGGCCCTTGAACGGAAGGCCTGCAGGGACGCGTGGAAGAATCAGAGCCTGCGGGACCTCTACTTCCCGGAGTGACTCCCGAGGGCGAGGGCGAGGGCGAGGGCGAGGGAGCCGAATCGCAAGAGCGTGGTCTTGGTATCAGGAGTCTTTGCCGCGGTTGAAGAGCTTGACCGGTTTGGGCGTGGTTTCCGGGGGGACCTCAAGCGACGTGCCATTCGGGGAGCGTCAGGAACCCTTGCCGGTTTTTCTTTGAACTTTGCCAAGCTGTTCGGCAAATTTGTCCGGCATGACTGCACCCTTCAGGGTATCAATTGTTTTCCCGGAAGCACTCTGGAAGGAAATGTGGGGAATGAGGCTGACATTATTCTGGCTGACAACCGGGGCATTGTTCGGGTCATCAATATCAATATAAACCCAGACAAAATCATTGTGATAGCTTGCGACGGGAGCACTGGGATAGACGGCCTTCTTCATCTGCTGACAAGGTCCGCACCAAGTGGCTGAGAACACCACCACCATTGGTTTGTTCTCGGCTTTTGCAGCGGCGACAGCACGGTTGTAATCGTCATAGAAATTTGGAGCGGCAGTTGCTGATGCCATGCCCAGTGAGAGCAGCACAGCGCTGAAAGCGATCAGAGGTTTGGGGAGTTTCGGGAGGATTTTAGTCATTTTATTCGGGTTTACGTTACATCTGTTAGACGCTCCAAACTGGAAATGTTGGCAAAAAAATTCATTTTTTTCGCCAAGCTAAAAACCGCCAATTGCTTGAAACCACGCGACTACTGAATCCCACCAGGAATCCTTTTCCTCGTTGATGTGGAGGACCAGCATGGATTCATCGAAGCGGACATGAGAGGTGGGGGTGTTGTCCAGGTACCAGTTCATCAGGGTCTGGGGGCTCTCGTTCCGAAAGGTGTTATCCAAAGGCATGTTTTTCGGAGGGTGATTCTTCCACTTGGTGTCGGTGTCCCAGCCGACCTGGCTTGCCACGGCGATATAGCCGAGAAACTGAGTTTCATCGCGATCAGATCCGAGCGTGATGCGTGGGAGGGTAATATCGAATAGATCCTCCGGATCGGAGTGGTTGGGCATGTCAGGGAGTGCCGGGATTTCGAACTCGAGTATGGTGGTGTTAGGAATAAATACGAAGGTTGCTTTGTCCTTTGGGGCAGGAACATTCAAGGAGGCGAAATACATGTCATCGTCCTCTTCGTCGTAGTCCCAATCCCACTCGATGCCGTCTTCGGTGACGAGTCCGCAATGATCCTGGAGGTAATCGTTTGAGGAAGCTCTCACCACGAGTGAAGGGAGGAGAGGCGGTTTTGCTTCTGCGCGAATCTGGAAGATGTTCGCCCGTCTGGTGCTTCCGCTGTAGGGATCATGCTTCTTGAGCTGCTTCGCTTTCTGAGGCGGGACAGATTTGGCTGGCGTGAAATCACTGATGTAATTGTTTACCGAAGGATCGTCCTTGGTGGATCCGATCCACTGGATGCGAAGCCTGTCGCCGAATACGATCTGTTCTCCCAGCCTTGTTTGAATCTCCTGAGTCGATGCCTCACCGGTGAGGACGGTCGCTTTTACGGTCAGAGGAGTGTCGTGCCAGAGCAGGAGCGCTGCGTCGAGGCGGGTCCATTCGCCTTCTGTGTCGGATCGATCCTGTTCACCGAGACTTTCGAGATCGTAGGTGACCTTGGCACCAGTTCGCTGATCACCGGCCCGAACATCATTGAAGCGTACGTATTCGAAGTTTTTGGTTCGAAGTAGCAGGCTGAGTCGAGGTGTGTGGTAGTCAGACGGGGCAGGGAGGCTGAGTAAAGCTTCTGGCACTCCGAGCTCAGCGAGATCTTCGTCTGAAAGCACAGTTGAGCCGTCGGCAGTTCTGAAGGTGGGGCGCGGGCGCCAGTCTTCGTCATTCAACGGGTCATCTGGCTGCGGCACCCAGATCCCGTAGGCGATGAATTCAACTTCCTGGTCGTCGGCGAGTTCGTCGAGCCACGGATCCGGGGCGACTCCGGGATCGAGAATCTTTCTGTCTTCCCACTCCACGACAAAGGAATCGCCTTTGCCCTCCCACCGGTTTGGAATGTCCATCTCCTCGGCTGCGGGGCGTTGTTGTTCGACGTCGGTGGAGAAATCCTTGAACAGGCCGAGCCGGCTCTCAGTGTAGCCGTAGGCACTGCGCGACTCTGCCGGAGGACTGTGAAAGTCTTCGTGGTGGAGCAGCACCACCGTAATGAGGACGGCGCTGAGAACAGCGTAAATGCCAATTCCGATGCCTAAACAGCCGAGGGTCCTTTTACTCATCAATAGGATGAGGTTAGGGATTGTCAGGAAGAATTTAAAGTAGAGAGTTTCGCTCTTCGGTGGGACAATCTGTTTTGGCTCCGCTTTCCGTGTCAATTTCGACTCGGAGGCGAACATGCGAGCGAGGTGATCTCACTCCCATGCCCACGCCCTGGCAGCGGTAGAGGCGTCCAATAGGGTTGGATACTCGCGAATTCGGCAGCTACAAGATTCGCCACGGAAATTCCGCGAGACAGAAAATCGGTGAGACCGACTAACCTCTCGGATTAAAATCACTGGTTTCAGAAAGCTTCCTCCACAAGTCGAGCTCTTCTTCACTTGGCGAATCCGGAAACTCCACCGTGATCTCGACGTAGAGATCGCCGTAGCCGGAATTTCCTTTTGGCAGGCCCTTGCCTTTGAGGCGCATATGAGTGCCGGGCTGGGTGTTCGGCTTGATCGAGAGCTTCACGCTCCCGTGAGGCGTGGGGATCGTGACTGTGGTGCCGAGGACGGCTTCCCAAGGTGCCAGGACCAGTTCGTTGGTCAGGTCGGTGCCGGCGACGTTGTAGCTGGGGTGACGCTCCAGCCTGACTCGCATGTAGAGGTCGCCGTCGGGGCCGCCATTGACCCCGGGGTAACCGAGGCCGGCACAACGGATCATCTGGCCTTCGCCGATGCCCTTGGGGACCTTGACGCGAATCTTCGATTCTTTGGATGGGCCTCCTGAGGAAGTGGGGCGGGCGAGTCGGATCTCGCGAGTCGATCCCTCCATGATTTCCTCGATCCTGACAAGGAGGTCAGCTTCGATATCCTGTCCCGCCATGGGACGGTTGGAGCGGGCACGTTGTCCGCCACCAAACGCTCCAAACGGATCGCCGGAGGAGCGACCCCCGAACATGCTCTCGAAGAAGTCGCTGAATCCGGTGCTGCCGTCGAAGTGGAAATCGTAGGAGCCACCGCCGCCGCCATAGCCGCCACGCCCTCCTCCGCCGGGGAAGCCCTGACTTTGATCCCAGTTCGGTCCGAGCGTGTCGTACTTCTGCCGTTTCTCGGGGTCGCCGAGTACCTCGTAGGCTTCGTTGACCTCTTTGAATTTCTCTTCGGCGTTGGCCTTGTCCTTGGCTACGTCAGGATGATACTTGCGGGCAAGTTTCTTGAAGGCGCGCTTGATATCGTCCTGCGAAGCGGACTTATCGACACCCAGGATTTCGTAGTAGTCGCGGTACTGAACGGCCATGTTCCGATGGGCTAATGATCATGGATCATTGTTCAATCTTCAATTCCGAAGTTCTTCGAGAAGAGCCCGGTTGAGTTTGATGCCGGCTTCGAAGTTAGAAACGGTGAAGTTTTCGTTAGGAGCGTGGATCTGGCAATCGGGCAGGGCGAGTCCGAGGAGCAGCGTGTCCACGCCGATGATGTCTTTCACCGACTGGATGATAGGAATGCTGCCGCCTTCGCGAATGAGGCGGGGCTTTTCCGAAAAGGCCGATTCGAGAGCGCGCTGTGCGGCCTGGCCATACTTGGAGTGCGGATCCATCACGTAGGCGGGGCCGTGGTGGCCGAGCTCCACATCGATTTTGCAGGATTCGGGGCAGTGGTTGCGAAGGTGATCAGACGCGAGTCGCAGGATTTCTTCAGGATCCTGATCAGGGACAAGACGGAAGCTCAGCTTGGCCATGGCTTCGCGGGGGATCACGGTCTTTGATCCTTCGCCCTGGTAGCCTCCACCGACACCGTTGACTTCGGCGGTGGGACGTCCCCAGCGTTGTTCCAGTGCCGTGTAATCGGCTTCGCCGAGGAGCCCGCGAACGCCGGTCTCTTCGATCGTGGCGGCATCTCCATCAGGAAGGGAAGCCCACATCTCACGCTCCCAATCCTCGAGGGGCTTCACTGAGGAATAGAAATCGGGAATCTGAACCATTTCGTTCTCATCGTGCAGGGTTGCGATGAGCCGGGAAACAATGGTGGCCGGATTTGGAACGGCACCACCGTAGACTCCCGAGTGAAGATCGAGAGAGGGGCCGTGGATGGTGAACTCGAGGCAGGCGATGCCTCGAAGCCCGTAGGTGAGCGTCGGGATGCCGGGACCGATCATGCCGGTGTCGGATACGGCGCAGATGTCGCAGGCAAGGGCTTCACGATGTTGCTCCAGAAAGGGAGCCAGGTTAGGGCTGCCGATTTCCTCTTCACCTTCGAGAAGGAAAATGACGTTAACGGGCAGGTCTCCGTGTTCCTTGAGAGTCTCTTCAACGCCCAGCACGTGAGCGAAGTGCTGGCCTTTGTTGTCGGTCGCGCCGCGACAGAAGATCTTGTCGCCTTTGAGGGTGGGCTCGAAAGGATCGGTATCCCATTCATCCACCGGATCAACCGGCTGCACGTCGTAGTGCCCGTAGATCATGACCGTGGGCCGGTCAGGCTTGGGCTCGTTGCGGGCGATCACGACGGGGTGACCCGGGGTTTCGTGCAACTCCGGTTTCAAGCCCATGGAGGTGAACTTGTTCACCAGCCAATCGGCGCAGTTACGGACATCCTCGCGATGCTTGCTGTCGGTGGAAACGCTGGGGATGCGGAGGAAGTCGAAGAATTCAGTGAGCTGGGGAGACATGGGAATAGGCGCTCCAGCGGAGCGCGTGAAAGGTGAGAAGGTGAAAAGTGCGAAGCTCGGTTGGGCTCCGCAATTGCTGGGGATTTGAGGAGAAAAAGAAAAGGATTAAGAAAAGGAAAAAGGGGGGAGTTAGAGAATGCTGCCGGGTTGGTAGGTGTCGGCCCCTTCGAGGTTGGAAGTCGCGGCGACTTCCTTCACAAAGCCATCGATCTGGGCCTGAACGGCTCCGGCATTCGCCTTGCCTTCATCAAGGCAGGCCTGAAGCTCGGCTTCGTTCATGCCGAGGCTGCCATCATCGGCGAGACGTTTCACCATGTCGTTACGATCGGATTGGCCGTTGCGATACGCTTGGGCGGCGGCGACAGCGTGTTCCTTGATGACCTCGTGGGCGGTCTCGCGACCAATGCCGTTTTTGACCGCGGTCATCATGATCGTGGTGCTGAGCAGGAAGGGAAGGTAGTGCTGATTCTCACGCTCGATAACGGCCGGGTAAGCGTCCATCTGGTCGAGAATCGTGACCATGGTCTCGAGCAGGCCGTCGGCGGCGAAGAACGCATCCGGCAGCATGACGCGCCGCACCACGGAGCAGGAGACGTCACCTTCGTTCCACTGATCACCGGCGAGGCTGGAGGCCATGGCGAGGTGACCGCCAAGAATTGTCTTGAAGCCGTTGATGCGCTCGCAACTGCGGCTGTTCATCTTGTGCGGCATGGCCGAAGAGCCGACCTGCCCCTTGGCAAAGCCTTCACTGGCAAGTTCGTGGCCTGCCATGAGACGAATCGTCGTTGCGAAGCTGGACGGACCGGAGGCGACGCCGTTGAGCGCTGAAACGACCTGGAGGTCGAGGCTGCGAGGATAGACCTGGCCAACGTTGGTGAAAATGCGGGCGATGCCGAGGTGTTTGGCAATTCGTGATTCAAGATCGAGGACCTTTGCTGCATCTCCTTCGAAGAGGCTCAACTGGTCGAGTTGGGTGCCGACGGCGCCCTTGAGTCCGCGCACCGGGTAGTCGGCGATCAGCGTCTCGAGCTGGCGCTGGGCCACGAGCATCTCTTCGCCAAACATGGCGAGGCGCTTTCCGAAGGTCGTGATCTGAGCTGCCACGTTGTGGGTCCGCGCAGTGATGACGAGGTCGCGATACTCGTCGGCCTTTTTGGAGAGGCGCTGGAGGACTGCGGCGGTTTTGAAACGGGTCACTTCGAGCGCGCGATAGACCTGAAGTTGCTCCACGTTCTCGGTGAGATCGCGCGAGGTCATCCCCTTGTGGATATGTTCGTGTCCGGCCAGGTCGCAGAATTCTTCGATGCGGGCTTTCACATCATGGCGGGTGACGCGCTCGCGGGCATCGATGGACTCCAGATTGATCTGGTTGATGACGGACTCGTAGGCATCGATGGCTTCCTGCGGGATATCGAGACCGAGATCCCTCTGGCCTTTCATTACTGCGATCCAGAGCTCACGTTCGAGGCGGACTTTTCCTTCAGGGGACCAGACCGCTTTCATATCAGCGGTGGCGTAGCGTTCAGCGAGGACGTTTGGAATCATGATTTAAGAAGACAAAAGAGGAAAGGCGGAGGGCAAAAGTAGTTAGCTTGCCTGAGAGGCGATTTGTTTGAGGTAGTCGTAGGAATAGATGCCGGTCTTGTGACCGTCAGAAAAGTGGAATTGGAGAGCGTAACCGCCGACCTGTTGCCAGCCGGTCACCGTGACGCCGCTGAAGTCGTTGCCCTTTTGGTTTCCCGAAATGGGATTTCCAAGAAGGTCGGTCTCACCTTGCGTTTCGGCGCTGGGAGAGAGGGCACGGAGGCGGTCCATCTTGTAAAAGTCGTCGGAACCATCCGCCCAGCGGATGGCTACTTCGTTTCCGATGATCTGGATGTCGCTGAACCCTGTCATTATTGAGGTGCATGGTTAGCACGGGCGTACCCCCGTCGCAACAGGTGAAACGCCTGCAAAAACGGGGCCGGGCCGCCAGCCGGCATCGCCGGCCCCGAATCGGGCGTAAAAGATCGCGGTGCCCGGTGTATCGGCTTTGCTTTTTTCGCGAAAGCGCCCAGAGTTTTGGTTCCTTCGAAGGAACCAAGTCCTTCCCAAAATCCCCCTTATGAAAATCGCGAAAGACGGCATTCGCTCCATTGTTAAGGTTGGTTACGACGGCCGTGTCTACAAGACCTTCCGCGGAACGGACAAATCAGAGCGTTTTGCCAATGAGGTGCGTGTTCTGAATGTGCTGGAGGCCCGCGGATGTGACTACGTGCCGCGCCTGCTCGATAATGATCCGGATACCCTGACCATCGTGACGACCAACGCGGGTTCGCCGGCAGAGAACAGTATCAGCGAGTCCAAAGCACAGGCGCTCTTCGAGGAACTGGAAGAGGACTTCGGGGTGGTTCACGATGACCCCTTCCCAAGGAACATCACCTACAACCAGAGGATGGGGCGCTTCTGCATCATCGACTTTGAGCTAGCCGAAGTGAAGGAGGATCCCAGGCATCTCCACGAGGAGGAGGCACATCGCTCGTTGGAATGGTGTGGATTGACCAGAGCCGGCCGCCGGAAGCCCGGTAACCAGGATTCCCTCTCGGTCTTTTCATCCAGCAGCGGCTGGGCAGATTCTGCGGAACTTGAGGGCGAGCAATCGATTGACGAAAACGGCCTCGTCTTTGCCGTCAGTGACGGCATGGGAGGGCCCGCAGGCGGCGCTGTCGCCAGCAGCCTGGTAGTTCGGGATCTTCGTCGCTTTTTACCGGCGATGATGGGGGATTTTCAAGGCGCGGCAGATCCAGAGGGCGTGCTCGAGGCTTCGGTGAAGTCGCTTCATGATCTGGTAACGAGGACGGGGGACAACAGTGACGATCTCAGAGGTATGGGCGCGACAGTGGTTTGCGGATTGTTCTATCGGACTAAGGTCTGTTTCGCTCATGTTGGCGACAGTCGTTGCTACCAGTATCGGGGCGGCGAATTAACTCAGCTCACTCACGATCACACCTTCCTTGGCAGTCAGTTTCGTCAGGGACGAATCAACGAGCGTGAAATGCGAATGCACCCGCGCCGGAATGTACTGAACCAGGCGATCGGGGGTGGTTGCCAGTTTGTCAATCCCCAGGTGGATTCATCTGCGCTCGAAGTGGGGGACTGGTTTCTGATCTGTTCCGATGGTGTGATTGACGGTCTCTGGAATAAGAACATCGCGAGATGTTTCGAGGAAGCCGATGAAGAAGGTCAAAGTGTCGAGCACGTTGCCAACCGCATTCTCGACTGGTCCTTCGAGGAAGCCGGCATGGATGACACGACCTTGTTTGTCGTGAAGGTGCTGTAGATCGGTGAATTCGCTCTAAGCCGGGCGAATCAGCAGCAGCGCGTTTCTCCCGTTCTCCTTCCACTTGTCACGGCGACTTTCGGGAAGGGCGTTGAGATCGTCGACCCGCTCGAAGCCTTCCCGTTCCAGGTAGCCCGCGGCCTGAGTTGAGAGGGCAAAAATCTCGGAGGCCTGGATATCCTTCGCTTTCTGAATGGCGGCACTGACGAGGGTGCGGCCGTAGCCCTGATCGGTGTGGCCTTTCTTCACAAAGAGGCAGGCGAGTTCCGCCTTGTTGTCCTCGGGATAGAAATGGACGGCGACACAGCCAACCACATTGCCGTCGACCTCCATCACGATGTAGTCATCGATCTGCCGGAGGATTTCGGCTCTTGAACGAGTCACGAGTTGATCTTCCTCCATGGCCCGATGGATCAGCAAATAGAGCTCATCGACATCAGCCCGGCTGGCCTTGCGAATCTGCCGATAGTCGTCGGAGTAGATCATCACGCCAACGCCTTCGTTGCTGAAAAGCTCGGCGAGAAGGGCGTCGTCGCTGCTGCATCCGATCATGTGGACGCGGGTGACTCCGTCGCGGGTCGCGTTGGCACCGTGGTTCAGCTTGGAAGCAAGTCCCGGGGGCAGATCTGCTGCGTTTTCGACAAAGGTAAGGGCGCTTTCGCTGGAAAACTGCCGGTCGTCGGAAATAGCTTCGCGTGGATCGTCGGTAGAAATGAAGAGGATCTTGGCGGCATCGAGAGCCGTGGCGACTTCGCGGGCGACGGCGTCGGAATTGACCCGCAGGGTTCGGCCGTCAGCATCGAAACCAAGCGGAGGAACGACGGGGAGGATATCCTGTTCGAGGAAACCCTGCAGCACGCCGGCGTCGATGCGTTCGATAGTACCAGTCAGTCCTGCGTCGACACCGTTGATGATTCCGGCAGGGTGGGCGTGAATGGCGTTCGCGGTGGCGGCTTTCAGCTTCACCGTGGTGAGACTCTGCATCACGGCGTTGCTGAGCCGGGAGATGGCATCCATGCTGACTTCAAGCGTCGCCTCGTCAGTGACACCTGTTCCGTCGTTGTTGGAGAGCGGAATCGCGCGTTTTTCTCCGAGGGCTGCAATCTGCGCCGCGGCTCCGTGGACCAGAACGACCTTGATGTTGAGTGAGCGGAGGACCGCGATATCGAGAAGGATGTTCGAAAAGTCGGGGGATTCGATGACGGCACCGTCCAGCGCGATCACGAACGTACTCCCCCGAAACTGCGGGACATACTGGAGAATGGCTCTGAGGTCGCTGAAATTCATCGAGAAGCGGCGATGGCCGACGGTTGTCGGCACCGTGGTTAAGTTAGTCGAAACGCCCTGAATTGCATGAGTTTTCCTGAGGGAGCGGGTTGCGTGCCAAAGCAGTTGTTTTGCACGACATCTCAGTATTTGCCATTTTCGTAATGTGTTGATAGAGATTCGACTCCCAAATTCAAATGGAAGACTTTGCGTTCATCAAACTGGCATCCAATCGCTACCTTTGCGGGGTAGGGCCGTTTGTATCTGCGGAAGCCCCTCCGGAGGACGGGCGCAGCGCCTTTTACCGGAACAATTTCGAGCTGTCAGATCCTGACCCGTGGAAGATCCCTACCCGAACTTTCGAAACCTCTGATTTGCGGGTGCTTCTCCCGGACAACGGAGCGACGCCGCTGCCGGAGATTGCCTGGTCCGGACTGGGAGACGCCGATGTGCGCTGGGTTTTCGACGAAATCCTCAACCAGATCGAGAATGGGGAGATCAAAAAATCGGTCCCCGTGCTGACCGAGCGCGGGATACTCCACCGCGGGGAACCCGCCGCCCTCGTCAAAGCGATCATTGGTGCACCGGACACCCTGTGGGGTTATGGCTATCGCGAAGGCGTGGAAGGAATGATTGGCGCGACCCCGGAACAGTTGTTTACAGTTGAAGACGGGGTGCTCAGCACGATGGCCCTGGCCGGAACCGCACCTCGCCACGAGGTGGCCGATTTTCCGAACGATCCGAAGGAAATCCGCGAGCACGAACTGGTGGCGGATTACCTCGAGGATCTACTGTCGCCTTTTGGAGCGGTGGAGCGCGATGAGCGCAGCCTGCTCGATCTTGGGTCCATCGTTCATTTCATTACCCGCCTCAAGGTGGTTCTCGATAACGGGCATGGGGATCTGAATGAGCTGATCCGACGTCTTCATCCGACGCCGGCGCTCGGTGCCTGTCCCCGGGGCGAAGGCGCTTTGCGGCAGTTGGTCGACTATCGCGAGCGGCTGGGAGTGCCCGAAGATTTCGGGGCGCCCTTCGGAGCCCTGCATGAAGGTTTTTTCGAGGGACTGGTCGCGATTCGCAATGTTTCCTGGATGGGGCGTGCTGTGGCGCTCCCTAGCGGAGTCGGGCTGGTTGAGGGAAGCCGATTCGATAGAGAATGGCGGGAGTTGGCATTGAAGCGAAATTCCGTTAAGTCTCTGCTCGGTGTATGAGCAGAAATTCGGAACTGGCTGCCGCTACGTTAGGGCATCTCGCAGGATTGGGAGTGCGCCAGTTCGTCGTTTGTGCCGGAGCGCGCAATGCGCCCCTGGTGACTTCGTTGCTGGCAGTGGGAAAAACAAAGTCGCTTAAAGTCTGGCATCATTTCGATGAGAGAACCGCGGCGTTCTTCGCACTAGGGCTTTCCCGCGGCGGGAGCGAGCCTGTAGCGGTCCTAACCACTTCGGGAACGGCTGCAGCTGAGCTGCTTCCGGCAGCGATTGAGGGATACTACACCGGTGTTCCGCTGGTGCTGGTAACGGCCGACCGGCCGGAGTGGTATCGCGGGAGCGGAGCTCCCCAGGCGATCGAGCAACGCGGACTGTTCGGAGTCTACACACCTCTCTCTATCGATGTGCAGCGCCGCAAGGATTTGAGTTGGGTGATCAAGTGGGACCGCAAGGCGCCGATGCACCTCAACGTCTGCTTCGAGGAGCCAAGAGCGGAAGATCGTGTGACCGAGTTCAAGACGGTCGTCATGCCGGATCCGGCGGTCGTAGACGATGACGGAATTTCGGGGAAGATTGCAGACTTTGTCAGGGGGAAGGAGCATCCCGTTTGCCTGCTTGGGTCGATTCCGACTGAATGGAGGAAAGCGGTCAGGAAATTTCTCAAGCGATCAGGGATACCCTTTTGGGCAGAGGCTACCAGCGGTTTACGGGAATGTGAGGACCTGGCCGACCAACAGGTGATACGTGAGAGCGCTATCGCAGCTCTCGATCCGGATGCCATTCTTCGCATCGGCGGCGTGCCCAGTCTCCGTTTCTGGCGGGAACTCGAAACCCTGCGTGGGATTGAAGTGCTCTCGGTGTCGCCATATCCCTTTTCGGGACTGGCCCGGCACAGCGAGTTGATTGCCTGCAGCGGATTCCCCGCAAAGATCGAGGTAGTGGCTCAACAACAGGAGGTGGATTCTGTGAAAAGTCGACTCGAGTCGGTCATCGAGAAATTTCCCAAGTCGGAGCCTGCCATGATGCGAGCCGTGGCGGAACTGATCCCGAAAAAGGCGATGGTTTTCCTGGGAAACAGCATGCCGATTCGTGAGTGGAACCTGGCAGCACCATTAACCCCGCACCCGAACTGTTTCGCGAATCGGGGGGCTAACGGCATCGACGGTGAAGTTGCGACCTTTCTTGGTTTGAGCGAAGGAGAGAAGGAGTCATGGGGCATCTTTGGAGACCTGACGGCCCTCTATGATCTCAACGCTCCGGGCATTCTTTCGCAACTTCCCAAAGGTCGTCGCCGTATTGTTGTCATGAACAATGGTGGTGGCAGGATCTTTTCGAGACTGCCATCAATGGCCGGGTTGAAAACTGATGAAAAGCAGGTTACCGAAAATCATCATCGACGGCGATTCGATGCATGGGCGGAAATGTGGGACATGAAGTATGTGGTATGGAGAGCCGGAAAACCGGCACCCGAGGTCAAAGGGGAGAATGTGTTGATCGAGGTATTGCTGGAAAATTCGGCAACTGAATCGTTCTGGAAGAAAATGGCATGAGTGTTTCTTCAATCATTGCGCTGCATGGGAACCTTGGTTCGGCGGATGATTGGGAACGGCTCGAGATTGAAGGCATGGTCGCGGTCGACCTCTGGGCGTTCTCGGATCTTTCGTTGGAAGAGTTCGCCATGTTTCTTACCGAGGAAGTTCGTCCGGCCGGCGAGCGGCCGGTAATTGCCGGCTATTCCCTCGGAGGGCGCCTCGCTTTGCAGGCCATGTCAGAGTTCCCGGATGCCTGGGGAGGGGCGGTAATCCTCTCGGCTCATCCAGGGCTGGATGACGAAGAGGCGAAGGAGAAACGTCGCGATGCGGACGAGAGCTGGGCACGAAAGGCGCGGGCGCTGCACTGGCCCGATTTCCTGGAATTGTGGAACTCTCAACCGGTGCTTGCCAATTCACCAGCGAGTGAGCGTCAGTTGGGCCTGGAAGACCGTCGTGATGCCATCGCGATGGCGTTCGAATACTGGTCGCTGGGAACCCAGGATGACCTGCGAGAGCCTTTGAAAGAGTTCGACCAACCCGTTCTCTGGATCACCGGTGCCAAGGACGAGAAGTTCCATCGCTTTGGCGAAGAGATGGCCGAAGTCTTCTCCAGTTTTGAGCATATCGACCTTCCGGAGCATGGTCACCGGGTCCTTGATCCTCTGGCTGCAGTAAAGATTCGAGACTGGCTCGCCCATCTCTGAAGTGGGAGCGTAATCTCATTGCGCGGGGAAGCTTCCTCGCTAGGATTTCTCCCACATGAACTGGAACTCTGCTCACGACTTTGAAGACCTTCGTTACGAAAAAACGGAGGATGGCCAGATTGCCAAGATCACGATCAATCGCCCTGAGGTGCGCAATGCTTTCCGCCCCCAAACGGTGCGGGAGATGCTGGTCGCTTTTGACCTCGCTCACGAAGACCCCGAAGTCGGTGTCGTTATCCTGACCGGGGAGGGCGATCTGGCATTTTGTTCCGGAGGTGACCAGAAAGTGCGCGGCCATGCCGGATACGTGGGGGATGACGGTGTGCCGCGTCTCAATATACTTGATGTGCAGAAAAAGATTCGCTCACTTCCCAAACCGGTCGTCGCGATGGTGGCCGGATATGCCATCGGGGGCGGTCACGTTCTTCATGTGGTTTGCGACCTCACCATTGCGGCAGAGAATGCTCGCTTCGGACAGACAGGGCCGAAGGTAGGCTCTTTTGATGGCGGACTCGGTTCCAGCTACCTCGCCCGCATTGTTGGTCAGAAGAAAGCTCGCGAAATCTGGTACCTCTGCCGTCAGTACGACGCACAGCAGGCACTCGATATGGGACTGGTGAATACCGTGGTGCCTCTCGAGAAATTGGAGGAGGAAACGATTCAGTGGTGCCGCGAGATGCTGGATCATTCTCCGCTCGCCCTGCGTTGCCTGAAGACGGCGCTTAACGCGGATTGCGACGGTCAGATGGGTCTGCTCGATCTCGCTGGGAATGCGACCTTGCTTTACTACATGTCCGAAGAAGCGAAGGAAGGTAAGAACGCGTTCGTTGAGAAGCGGAAGCCCGACTTCTCGAAGTTTCCGAGAGTTCCGTAACTAATCGTCGATGAAGGCGTGGATTCTCGCGGCCCGTCCCAAGACGTTGCCGGCAGCCGTGGTGCCGGTGTGGGTGGGGGCTATGCCGATGCTGCTGGATGGAGACTCGACAACGGGTTCCTGGCTCCTGTTTTTCTGCACCCTCGCGAGTTGCCTGTGCATTCAGGTTGCCACCAACCTGTTTAACGACGCGATTGATTTCGACAAAGGGGCCGACACGGATCAGCGCCTCGGCCCGAAACGGGTGACCGCTTCGGGGCTGTTGTCGCGCAAGGCGGTCTTTGGCGGCGCGCTGGGTTTTTGTGCCCTGGCCGCCTTGGTCGCTATTCCAATGATCCAGGAACGGGGCTGGCCGATCGTGGCGATCGGGGTGGTGTCACTCTTCTTTGCCTACGGCTACACCGGCGGGCCTGTTCCGTTGGCTTATCGTGGACTCGGTGAGTTGTTCGTGATCCTCTTCTTCGGCCTGGTGGCTGTGACAGGATCCTATTTCGTCCAGACTGGTGAATGGGGGAGTCCGGCAATCTGGCTGCTGGCACTTCAGTGCGGGCTGTATTCGACCGTCTTGATCGCAATAAACAACCTTCGCGACCGCGAAGAGGATTCCGGAACCGGGAAACGAACCCTCGCGGTCCGATTCGGTGAGAAGTTTGCCCGGTGGGAGATCGCAGCGATTGGGTTTGTGGCCGCTTTCCTGATGATTCCGGTAGGAATCCTCGCCGAACTCAATGCGATGTTTTCCAGTGTTGCTGCTGTTGCTCTGGGAATCGTCCAATTCATCATCGTGAAGCAGGTCTTCGAAACGGAGCCGTCTGAGAAATACAACGCGTTCCTCGCCGCGGCGGCCAAGCAACTGCTTTTCTTTGCGGTGATGATCAGTATCATGTTTGCGTTGAAATGAGCGACGTCTACGTCTGGCGCTACACCCTGAAATCCGTTGGGCAGTTGAACTCAGTCGCCAGTCGTCTTGAGCATTCCGGGGCGCTGATTCGGGTGAACGAGGGATACGGGTGCATTCATCCCTGGCCGGAACTGGGGGATGCTCCGATCGGGGAGCAATTGAACCGACTTCAAAAAGGGGAGACGTCACCCCTGATTTCACAGGCGTTGCATTGTGCCGGGAAGGATGGCGAAGCCCGCCGGGCGGGGAAATCACTTTTTGAGACTCCGGTTCCGGAAAGTCACTGGCTGGTTTTGCCCGGGGATGATCCTGCCGAAGCGAGGGCACAGGGATTCGCCATCGCGAAGATCAAGGTGGGCTCCGACCTGGAAGAGGTGACCCGGAAAATCATGGTCTGGTCTGCGGCAGGGTTCCGGCTGCGACTTGATGCCAATGAGGTACTTTCGCTGGCAACCTTTCTCGACTTCTGGGCCTCACTGAAGCCGGTGAGGAACTCGATAGACTGGGTCGAAGATCCGACTCCCTGGCACCGCGACCAGTGGTCAGTATTGCGGGAGGCCGCCATCCCTGTGGCGGTGGATCGGGATCTTGAAACCCGGTTCGAATCCGGTGACACGGCAGTGGTGAAGCCAGCAGTATCGAGCTGGCTGCCGCCAAAGGAAGAGCGCTTCTTCGTAACCTCCTACATGGATCATGCGGTTGGACAGGCATGGGCTGCGGCAGAAGCGGCTCGATTGGCTCAAGGCCCTGACGGGGCACGAATGTATGAGTCAGGGCTGCTGACCCATCGCTGCTTTGATTCTGATGAATTCTTTGAGAGGGTGTCGGTAAAGGAATGTCGTTACCAGTCGAACGGGGGAACCGGACTGGGATTTGATGACCTGTTGGAGGGATTGCCATGGAAACGACTGGATTAACCGACGCCGCCTACTGGGAGTCGGCTGATGTTGATATTCGATTGAACCCGAAGCGCTCGATCGATGACTCCGGATTGCATGAGTTTCTCACCGGAGAGTGCGGGATAGAGGCCGCGGTAGTCATGGCGACTTCGGGCACTTCGGGAGGGTTTAAGTTCGCGGTTCTTCCGAAGGCGGCTTTGCTAAACTCGGCGCGCTGTGTAATCAATCACTGTGGGCTGACTTCGGAAGACGTTTGGCTGGCTGGTTTGTCAGGGTTCCATGTCGGTGGATTAGGCATTTTTGCCCGGGCCTACGTGACGGGAAGTCGGCTGATCGATTTCCCGGGAGAATGGGAGCGTGACGGCCGGCGGCTAATCGCAGCGATCGAGGAAAACGGTGCCACCCTGACATCCATGACCCCGACTCACCTGCATGATCTCGTGAGTCATGGGGCAGAGGCGCCTTCCTCACTGCGAGGGCTGCTACTGGGTGGTGGGAAAATGGAACCGATCCTTGTCGATCGCGCGAGGCAGCTGGGGTGGCCGGTTTGGCCCAGTTACGGGATGACCGAGGCCTGCTCCCAGATTGCGACCAGCACCGAGGGAGCGGTTGACCGCTTGCCCGTGCTCGAGGGGTGGGAACTGAAGACCGATGAAGTGGGGAGGTTGGCGATCCGAGGAGAAAGCTTATTCGCGGGTTATGCGATCAAGGAAACCGGCGGATGGCGTTTTGACGAAGCGAGAAATGGCGAAGGATGGTTCGTCACCGGTGATCGTTGTGAGTTGGGGGAAGGAATCCTTCAGTTTCTGGGACGAGCTGACGACCTGGTGAAAGTGTCAGGAGAGCTTATCTCGATATCCCGGCTCAACAGCCTGGCAGGACGGATCGCTCACGACCACGGCATGGATGTGGCGGTGGTCGCTGTGCCGGATGATCGACGCGAAAACTCATTGGTTCTCGTGGTCGAGGCATCACGGTCCGGCGCTCGCGAGATATTGAGTTGGATCAACGCAGAGCTCGATCCGATTGAGCAGCTAAGCCGGGTAGTGCCGGTAAAAGTGTTGCCGAGAACCGATATCGGCAAGCTCGATCGAGCGGCGCTTGTTGAATTGGCTACGATCAGTTAGCCGGATTTCTCCATCCTGCCGGTTCGACCCAGGCCTGTTTTTTCTGGCCGGTGTAGGAGGGATTTTTGTGTCGGAGGCTGGCAGGATACAATGAAAAAGAGGGCGAATGATCATGTGGTGTTAGTCTTCGATCTCAATGGACTTGGGATCGAAGTCGATGGGAGGGTAGCTCATGTTGAGGCCCTGCAATGTCTTGACGAGAATGTCAGCGACAAGGAGGTTGCGGTACCACTTGCGATCCGCCGGAATCACGTACCAGGGAGCGTTGTCAGTGCTGGTTTCTGAGAAAACGTCACCGTAGGCCTCCATGAACTTCGGCCAGAGAGCGCGGTCGTCGAGATCACCGGGATTGAATTTCCAGTTTTTCTCCGGTTCATCAAGGCGTGCCTGGAGGCGTGCCTTCTGTTCGTCCTTCGAGATGTGGAGGAAAAACTTGATGATGGTGGTTCCTTCGTCGGTGAGCATCTGCTCGAAGTTGCGAATGTGATCATATCGTTTGCTCCAGCGTTCTTCCGGGAAGATGTCACGAACACGGACGGCAACGATGTCCTCGTAGTGGCTGCGGTTGAAGATGACGGTCTCGCCGTCCTGCGGGACCTGGCGGTGGATGCGCCAGAGGTAGTCGCGGGAGAGTTCCAGCTTGCTGGGGCGCTTGAAGGAGGCAACCCGAACGCCCTGGGGATCCATCTTCTCAAAAACGCTGCGGATCGTGCCGTCTTTTCCGCCGGTATCCATGGCCTGGAAAACGACGAGAAGGCGATGTTTGCCCTCGGCATAAAACTGCTCCTGGAGGACGTCGATCTGGTGGTTGAACTGCTTGAAGAGATCCTTGCCTTTTGGCTTGGTGACAGGGAACAGTTCTTCGTCAGTAGTGGGAAGACGGGACGGGTCCACTTTCTGTCCGGGCTTGATTCGGAAGGGGTGATCGGAGAGGGGGACTTCAGACATAATTCTTAAGCTAGGGCGGCTGCGATGGGGTCGGCAAGGGCTTGGCCGTTACGAGTTAGATGCAAACGCCCGTCTTTTTCAATGAGTAAACCCTGTTGGGTCAGTGACTCAACAGGGTTGGGGGTATCAATGAGGCTGACAGGAGCGCCCTCTCGCGTGCGCAATTGCAGGGCGAGTGCCTCGAGGCGCTTGTCCTCTTCGGTGAGGACTTCGATGTCAGTCCGGGTGTCTAGGCCAGCGTGAGCGGCTTTCATGTAGGGAGCCGTGTCGGGCAGGGTTTTCCAACGCCGACCGTTGAGGGTGGTAACAGCTCCTGGGCCCAGGCCAAGGTAATCAGCGCCAAACCAGTAGGCGCGGTTGTGCTGCGATTCACAGCCGGGTCGAGCGTAGTTGGAGATCTCGTAGTGGTGGTAGCCGTGTTCTTCCAGGTAGTCCAAAGCGAGGTAGAATTGGTCGGCGTCTCGGTCTTCGTCAGTATCAAGTTCCCCGGTTTCGTGGCGTTTCAGGAATTCGGTATCCTCTTCGTAGGTGAGATTGTAGGCGGAGATGTGATTCGGCGAGAGGGAGACGGCGGTTTCGAGATCCTCCTGCCATTGCTCCAGCGTCTGGCCGGGGATTGAAAACATGAGATCAAGACTGACCTGATCAAAATTGGCGGAGCGCAGGGTTTCAAAAGCAGTGATGGCTTCGTCCCGGGTATGATCGCGATCGAGGGTCTTGAGGGTTTCAGGGGTAAAGGATTGCACCCCGAGGCTCACGCGTGAAATGCCGAGTTCGCGCAGCAGCTGTGCCTTTGCCAGGTCATAGGTCGCCGGATTCGCCTCGATAGTCCATTCGCGGCACTCCGAGAAATCAAAGAGCTGCGTGAGGCCTTCGCAGAGGCGGGTCAAATGGGTGGGGGAAAGCAGCGTTGGGGTGCCTCCGCCAAAGTAAGCGGTCTCAATTTTGCCGGAAACCTCTGGTAGACGTTTCTCCGCTTCAGAGAGAACTGCTTCAACGAACTCACGATTCGCCAGGTTGCCCGGAGTGTGCTTGTAGAATCCGCAGTAAGGGCAGATGTGGTGACAGAAGGGGATGTGAACGTAGAGATGCACTCCGGCCTCACTTTTTCAATAGCCCCAGAATACCTACAATGATGAGGTAGATAGCGAGGACGTTTTTCATGAGTTCTACCGGAATGAAGAAAAGGGCAATTCCGATGAGAAGGGTGACAACAGGGGCCGCGAGGTTCATGTTCCAACGATAGCGAGTCGGCCGATCAAGCGTCAAGCTTGCGCACGATGATGGAAGGGCCGCGAGTGGCGGTGATCTCAACGTCAGATCCTTTCGGGATGGACGGGCCCTCGGTCATCACGTCGATCTTCTTGCCCTCGATGATTGCGTGACCGGAAGGCGTGATGTCAGTCAGTGTGGTGCCGGTTTGCCCAATCATGTCCTGGCGGGAATCACGTTCTTCGTCGCGGCCGGTTTCGTCATTGAGTATGAGGCTGCGGGTGAGGGGGAGCTTGTGGAAATACTTCATCCACCAGTTCAGGGTGGCGATGCTGAAGATGAAAAGAACGACAACAGCACCAGTGCCTGCAGCCGCTCCGTATTCCACGAAG
>JABSSQ010000180.1 GCA_013213905.1 Verrucomicrobiales bacterium
TCCCCGGGACGAATCGGTGCTTCCGCGAAGGCCGAGGTCACGGTCACAGCCGCCACCAGAAAGGTCAGAAAAGCTTGTTTCATATCACTTCTTTTTCTTCTTATCAGCCCGCTCGATCTGCCAGGTGGTGATCTCAGCATCGGCTGGCGGCACCTCCCTATCGAGGCACCAGTGAACGCTGTTCACGAGCATGCGGTTGTGAGATTCCTCAGCAAAGTCACCAGGGTGTCCAAAGGAAGTGCCGAACACCTTGCCGCCCCACTCGTTCTCCCAGGCCCAGGCGACGATGTCCGCTTCGGACTCATTCACCATGATGGAACCCCAATCGCGCGTCAGCAGACGATCGCGTCCCAGTCCCTTGCCGATCACGAGCGGCTCAACGCCGGGCTCAAGGCGAGTCAGATAAAGCGTGCCGGGAGACACCCACTCCGTCTTTTCGACGTTCGCCAGGATCGGGTGCTTGCCCGCCGTGGGCAGAACGGAGACATCGGTCGTGCCGCCCTGGTGCACCACATAGGGACCCGCCATGGCCCGGCGGCCAAAGCCATCGTTCCATTCGTGGAGCGGATGATCAGCCGGGTATTTGAAAGAGTGGTTTGCCGTGCGCAGTCCGATGAGCGGCTTACCGGACTCGAGGTAGTCCTTAATCGGCTGGAACTCCTCCTCAGGCATCTTGAGAAAACGCATGAAGAAAATAACGAGGTCGGCCTCGGCCAGCACTTCGAGACCGGGCAGCACGTTCTCCGTCTTCTTCTCCGGGTCGCCCTCGCCGACCACCACGGTGGTTTTGAATCCGAACCGCTCGAGCTCTTCGGCGAACACGGGCATGGTCAGCTCCGGAGAATAGTGGGTCGTTCCGCAGATCAACACGACGTGAGGCTTCTGAACGTCGGCGACCGCCGGGAGAACAAGCGCAAGCGCCGCAAGCAAAGTGACCAACAGAGGTTTGAACAAGGTTTTCATGGGGGTGGCGCCCATCAGAAACGGGCAACAAGTATGGGGTTCACGTCACCTTGTTACGAGGCCAAAAGCCGTTTCAAAAAAACAGGATAACCGGCTCCGCGATCGCGGCTGTTTGGTGCTACCCTGATTTGGTGAGATTATTCTGAAACAAACTTCGAGTTCACGACAACAATTAGGAAAGGATCATCATGGCCTTCAAACGAGATCAAAAACGGGAAGCCTTCGCGGCTTTCGTCCGGGAGCACCAGGCTTCCCTGCGCAGCTTCCTGCGCGTCATCGGCGTGCAGGCCGACTCCGTCGATGACCTTGCCCAGGAAACTTTCATGGTGGCCTATCGAGAACTCGACCGCTTCGACGACAATGAAGACTTCGGCAAATGGCTGCGCGGCATCGCCCGCAACCTGACGCGAAACGAGCTGCGCAAGAGCGCCCGTCGTTCCCGCATCATGAATGAAGAGCTGACCCAACACCTGCTCGCCGAAGCCGAAGTCGATCAAAGTGAAGCCCGCTTCGAAGACGCCGATCTCTGCGCCCTGCGCGACTGCCTCGAGCAACTGCCCGAGAAGAGCCGCGGCCTCATCGCCGGCCGCTACCAGGACGAGTGGAAAGCCTCCTTTCTCGCCGACCAGTTTCAAATGACCGCCGCCGCGGTGCGCCTCGCCCTCATGCGCATTCGCCGCCAACTCAAAACCTGCATCGAAACCCGTGTTTCCAATGCCTGATTCCAAACAAGACGAACACTTTCGCGACCTGCTCGGACGCCTGCTCGATGATGAGCCCGGATCGGAGGCTTTGAGCGCCGAAGAAATGGCCGAGTTCACCACCCTGGTGAAAGCGAATCCTGATTACTCCCTCGAGCTTCGCATCCAGCTGCTCATGGACAGCCGCCTCGCGCAGTATGAAAATACTGGCCACGATGCCTCCTCCTTTGTGGCCGCTGTCGATGCCGCTCTGGATGCCGAAGCCGATGGGGATGATTTTGTCAGCAAGGTCGTCCAACTCACTGACGAGCGCCCCGCTCCGTCCGCCGGCGTTCCCTGGACGGTCGCAGCCACCTCGCTCGCTGCCTGCCTCGCCTTTGCCCTGCTCTGGATCGCAGGCACCGGCAATGCGGTGAATGAAGAACTGCCTCCCGGTGTCGCCGTGATTGAAAGCCTCGTCGGAGAACTGGAGCTCGATGAATCCAATCGCCACGAAGGCGACTCGGTCGGCCCCGGCATTCTCGAGGTGGACGGCTACGCTTCGCTTGAGTTTTACAAAGGCGCCCGCCTCTCCGTGGCCGGCCCTGCCAAACTGGAACTCGTCGACCCGCAACGCGTCATCTGCCACTTCGGCAAAATCCGCGCCAACGTTCCGGCGGTGGCCAAAGGCTTCACCGTCGTGACCGCTGAATCAGAAATCGTGGACCTCGGCACCGAGTTTGCCATGGAGGTCGGTCCCACCGGCCAGACCGAAGTGCACGTCTTCGACGGCGAAGTCGAAGCCTACGATGCCGATCGCTCTCCCGACTCCAAGACCCTGCTCACCGCCGGTCTCGCCATGAAAATCAAGAACGCCGATGACTGGGAAGCCATCCCTGCCGAAGTGGAGCGTTTCGACGACCTCACTCACATCGACCAGCTCGCTCGCGACGAAGACACTCAAAAACTCGAAGCCTGGAAAGCGGTCAACGCTGCCGCCAAGCAGGACAGCCGCCTGATCGCTTATTATGATTTTGAAAAAGATGAGGCGAAGCGACGTACCCTTGTGAACCGCGCCCCGTCCGGCGAATCCCTCGACGGCGCCATCGTCGGCGCCAGGCACAAGGACGGCCCCTGGCCGGGCAAGCAGTCACTGGAATTCAAACGTCCTGGCGATCGTGTCAGGATCAATCTTCCCGGGCAATACGACAACCTGACTCTGGCTGCCTGGGTTCGCATCGACGGACTCGATCGCACTCACAGTTCGCTCATGCTCACGGATGGCTACGACGAAGGCGAAATCCACTGGCAATTCAAGAACGACGGCTCTCTGAGTGTCGGTGTTCACCACCCCAGCGGGAAACACAATTATTCGGAGAGAGGCTTCATGGACCTGAGCCAACTCGGCACCTGGTTCCACCTCGCTACGGTTTTCGATCAAAACGAAGGCACCCTCTCACACTACCTCAACGGGGAACTCTTCGCGGTGAAGGAACTCAAAGGCACTGGCCAGCTCAACTTCGGCGAGGCCTCCATCGGAAACTGGGATCAGCCCGTCAATGAAGGCAAGAACAGTATCCGCGGACTCAATGGTCGCATGGCTGAGCTGATGGTTTTCGAGGAAGCAATCAGCGCTGAGGAAGTGAAGCGCCTCGCGTTGCGGTAGGATCTAACTAACCGTGTGAATTATCGTTTGGCGCAGGTAGGGCCGATCTTTACGAAATCTCAATCCCCAAAACACGTCCCCACCAGCTTCGCCGACCTCACCGTGTGACCGTTCGGGTCGACGAGGTTCTTCACCCCGGCCACTTCTTCGAGAGGAACCGGGACGATCTCTTCGCCACGCACCGCCATCATGTAACCGTCGCCCCCGTCGTTCAGGAACTGAGCACAGGCCGTTCCCAGACGAGTCGCGAGGACCCGATCATAAGGAGATGGAGTCCCACCTCGCTGAATGTGCCCGAGAATGGTGAGTCGTGATTCACAACCGGTGATTTCCTCCAGATCCGACGTCAGCTTCTGGGTGTGACTGACATGCTCCTCATGAAATGCCGACAATTCCGCTGACACTGCCGATTTCTCCTCCTTACTCATTGCCGCTGCTTTTTGCTCGAGCAGCTCTTCGATGCGATTGGACTGGTCCACCGTCATGGCCCCTTCCGCCACAGCAACAATACTGAAATGCTTACCCGCTTTGCTTCGTTCACGAATCGCGTCGGCCACTTTCTCGGTTTGATAGGGAATCTCCGGGATCAAGACCACGTCAGCACCACCAGCAAGCCCCGACTCAAGAGCAAGCCATCCGGCACGGTGCCCCATGATCTCAACAACGAGAACCCGGCTGTGACTCGTGGCTGTTGAGTGAACCCGGTCAATCGCCTCGGTCGCAATACCGAGTGCGGTATCAAACCCGAAAGTGATATCAGTCTTGCCCACATCCTTGTCGATCGTCTTGGGCAAGGTCACAACCTTGAGACCGGCTTCCTTGAGCCGCAGTGCATTCTTCTGAGTGCCCCCACCACCGAGACAGACGAGTGCATCCAGATGATGACGCTCGTAGGTATCAATGATCGCATCGGTCATATTCTTGGTTTTGTCACCCACGGTAATCTTGTGAGGCTTATCCCGACTCGTTCCCAGGATCGTCCCGCCATCGGTTAGGATGCCTGACAACATGTCACTTTCCAGTTTCATGGTGCGGTCCTGAGCCAATCCGCGAAAGCCATTCAAAAACCCCAGGAACTGCATGTCGAAGGCCCTAATGCCGGCCTTGCCCACGCCACGAATCGCCGCATTCAACCCCGGGCAGTCGCCCCCACTTGTCAGAATACCGATGTGTTTACCCATACCGTCGTCCTGCATGTTAGAGCGATGGCAGAGACTAGGAAAGTCAGAAAGCGCAGTTACCTCTCAACCGAAATTACGAACGCCACTCGGTCGGGGTCTGACCTGTCTGCTGACGGAACCAACGCGAGAAGTAGTTCTGATCCAGGTAGCCCACCGCAGCAGCCACCTCCCCGATCACGGCTTCGGGTTCCGCGAGGAGCTCGCTCGCTTTCTCAAGGCGTGAAGCCGAGAGAAGTTGACCGATGGTCACTCCCGACTCACGCTTCAGCTGGCGATTGATGTGGTCCATGCTTTTTCCAAGCTGCTTCGCAATCCCGGCCGGAGAGAGAGACGCGAGATCGCCATTCTTGATCACGCCGCTCACCTCTTCCGTGACCGGATGCATCTTCGCCGCCGCCATCTCACCGGGACTTCCCCCTTCCATCTGGATGATAGCGAGAATACCGAGAATCTCAGCCCCCACCGCCAGCGGGGTATCGAGCGCCCGTGCATGGAGGCGCCCGAGACGATAGAGTGCCTGCTCGATTCGGTTGGTCGCGTCGCCACTGAGCCGCATCGATTTGTAGAGCTTGGCGAAATCCGCCTGTTTGAAATCGATCGCAAGACAGACCGGGCTCACATCGCGTTCCTTGATGAACTCGTGTTCCTCCCGGGCCCGGATACTGATAACTGTGCCTCTCCTCACAGGGATTCGTTTCTCCGCCACCCTCTGCACCCCTCGCCCGCGAAAGTAGAGCAGGACCTGCTGATACGAATGCGAGTGTGACTTCACCTTCTCGACCTGGTTCATGTGCTGATGAAGTGCCAGCCGCCGCACGTTGACTCCGGGCAATCGGATATCCAGTTCCTCGAGAAGAATGTCCTGATACAGCTTCGCCATCGTATCAACTAACCACACTCCGCTTTTCTTTGAATTAATTTGATCGAAAAAATGCTAACAGTCCGATTTCATTCTAACGGTTTTTCGGGGGCGCAGCTATCAATTCGGCCATGATTACAACCGCCTTCGATCTCAAGCCGGACACACCGTGGTCCGATACTGCCTGGGCTCAAGCGACAGAAGAGTCACTCGCCGATCACGACACCCGCGCCCGACTCTGCGTTGCCACTCTCCTCCCCTTCCGGGACCAAAAGCCGGATTGGGAAGGATTCGAGAAAAGTATCCGCTGGATGATCGAGTGCGGCGAAGCGGCCGGAGTCGAGATGGCTTTTGTTCTCAACGCCGACACGGGTTACATCTTCAATCTCAGTCCGGAACTCTACGCCGAGGTGATTCAACGGTTCCGCGCTGCCTTTCCCGATCCCAAGATTATCTGCGGGGTGACGGCCGTTGGTGCATCGGGTGACCAGTTCCGGGCCGACTGGTATCACACGCATCTCGATATCGCCCAGACCGACTCCAACGCCGAAGTCATGATCATGACTTCGCAGCAACTCAACGCGCTCGATACGGAGAGCCGCCGCGACGCCTACTTCGAAATCGCAGAGCACATCACTGTTCCAGCACTCGCCCACGCGCTTGAGCCGGCCTTTGTTCCGTGGGCCACTCCGTTCAGTCCCTGGCTGTTTCACGAAATCGCCAATCACGAAAAATACGTTGGCGGAAAAATCTCCACGCTCGACGAACCGCATTTCCTCTACTGGGCAGCCATGTGCCGTGACCTCGGCCTCAACTTCGCCCCGCACAGTGGAGATGACTTCGGCATCGCTTCCGCGATCAAGATGGGACTCCCCCTGCTCATTGGTGCCGGCGTTTCCGCCTGCCCGTTGATCTGCCAGGCTCGCAAGCTCTGGCTCAGTGAGAACTATGACCCCCGCGTCTACAAACTCTTCGAAGCCTTCCAGTCGCTCGAGGACGCCGTCTTTCGTCTCGACGATCAGGGCAGTGCCGCAGCCTACAAGCACAGCACCGCTGTGGTTCTCCAACTACTCGGACTCATCGCCTCTTCCGAAGTGCACCCGGACTGTCCTGACATTCGTCCCGGCGATGAACACGCCCGTATGAAAGAAGCCCTCATCCGGCCTCTCCGTATCGCCGACCGACTCGGTATCGACGGATTCCAACTCGCCTGATCTATGGACACTCTCGATCGCCTTGCCATTCACACCATGACAACCAAGCCGTGGGATCTGCCCACCGCTTGCGCCAAGTATGCCGCCGCCGGCGTTCCAGGAGTTGGCGTCTGGCGCCAATGGCTCGACGGCCGGCCGCTTTCTGAATCCAGGACGATTCTCGATGATCACGGCCTCAAGGCAGTCTCTGTGGTCCGCGGCGGATTCTTTCCTTACCTCGACGAAACCGGCCGTCGCGAAGCGCACGAAGACAATGTCCGTTCGCTCGACGAAGCCGCCGCCATCGGAGCGCCGCAGGTCGTCCTCGTGTGCGGAGCTCGACCGGAACTCAGCCTGACCGAAAACCGAAAGCAGATCACTGACGGCATCGCCTACCTGATTGACCACGCGTCCTCTGTCGGCGTGAAACTCGCCATCGAGCCGCTGCATCCGATGTATGCCGATTGCCGCAGCGCTATCAACACGATCAGCCAGTGCAATGACATGATCGATCAACTCGGCGAGGACTGGGTTGGCATCGCCGCAGACGTTTACCACATCTGGTGGGATCCGCAGTTGGCCCAGGAAATCAAACGCGCCGGCAAACGCATCATCGGCTTCCACGTTTGCGACTGGGTCACGCCAACCAACGACTTTCTCAATGACCGGGGACTCATGGGCGAAGGCTGCATCGACAACCGCGGCATTCGCCAACTCGTCGAAAGCACCGGATTCGAAGGCCCCATCGAAGTCGAGATCTTCTCCGACCGCCACTGGGTGAGCGATCAGGTCGACTACCTTGAGAAGATCATCACCGCCTATCGCGAACACGTTTAATCAACCTCATTTCGTTCCGTCTTTCTCCAATTCACTCCAAATCTCTCATATCACATGAAAACACACACTGTCGGCATCATCATGAACGGCGTCACCGGACGCATGGGCACCAACCAACACCTGCTTCGCTCCATCGACGCGATCATCAAGCAGGGCGGCGTCCAGGTCGGCCCCGAAGAAGTCATCATGCCCGATCCCATTCTCGTGGGCCGCAACGAGACCAAGCTGAAAAATCTCATCGAGAGCACCAGCGTTGAGAAATACACCACCGATCTCGACGGCGTGATGAATGATCCGGCCTATCCAGTTTACTTCGATTCCCAAACCACCCTGCGCCGTTTCGACGCCGTGAAGCAGGCCGCCGCCGCCGGCAAGCATGTCTATTGCGAGAAACCCACCGCCATCAAGACCGAAGACGCTTACGAGCTCTACAAGATTTGCCGCGATGCCGGAGTGAAGAACGGCGTGGTCCAGGACAAGCTCTGGCTGCCGGGCATGATCAAGTTTCAGCGCCTCGTCGAGAACGATTTTTTCGGCGATATCCTCTCCGTCCGCGGCGAGTTCGGCTACTGGGTTTTCGAAGGCCACACCGTGCCCTCCCAGCGCCCGTCATGGAACTACCGCAAAGAAGACGGCGGCGGCCTCGTCGTCGACATGCTCTGCCACTGGCGCTACGTGATCGACAACCTTTTCGGCAAGGTGAAGAATGTTTCCTGCCTCGCCTCGACTCACATTCCCGAGCGCATCGACGAACAAGGGAATCCCTATCCCTGCACTGCCGACGACTCCGCCTACTCCACCTTTGAATGTGACAACGGCGTGGTCTGCCACTTCAACTCCTCCTGGAACGTTCGCGTCCGCCGCGACGACCTGCTCACCTTGCAGGTCGACGGCACCAAGGGCAGCGCCATCGTTGGCCTGCGCGATGTCTGGACCCAGCACTACGGCAACACCCCGCGCCCCGTCTGGAATCCCGACATTCCTCAACCCATCGACTTCTTCGACGGCTGGCAGAAAGTCCCCGAACAGGAGACCTACGACAACGCCTTCAAGATCCAGTGGGAACTCTTTCTCCGCCACGTCGTCCTCGACGAACCGTTCCCCTGGGATTTGCTTGAAGGTGCCAAGGGTGTTCAACTGGCTGAACTTGGACTGCAAAGTTCAGATGAACGCAAATGGATTAATTTGCCTGAACTCAAAGCCTAGAGACCCCTGGCCTATCAGGGTTTGAACTCTCCTGCGAGAAGCGCAGCAATCAGCCGCTCGCATTCTATCTTCCTCTCCAATATCCGACACCAAGCCACCAGATCACCTTTCGTGACTCATTGTGCTTAAATACGATATTCCGAAATGGTTATATGGAAATAAAACTAACGAAGTGAGACACGCATCCTGCACTCACTGGCTCGGAAACAGGTATACGGGAAAACAATGCCACCACAACCCGGCACTAGTTCGCACCCCCCTAAAAAAGGGGGCCGTGCTAACTGCGATTAAACATTGCGGATTTTCATATATATAATATTATGCTACACCATAATGGACGGTTCCGCATATACCACCACTCCGGCCAAAAGCATCGCAGATCACTTCTATTTCTATTTGGAAAGGCTGTGGATTATTCTTATTTGTATAATTGGCGGTATCGCCCTTGGTCTGCATCAATCTTATACCAGCCTTACGGAATACAGGGCTAATGCTGTCATTCAAGCAGAAAGCCAATTGGCACCCGCAGCAGAAGTAGAGATCTCAGAAACAGCCTCTTTGGCTTCAAAGGCTGACCTGATCGCAGCCTTGAAGACAAAACTGATGCTGGAAAGCCTCTACCACTCAGTCACCGCCAATCCCGAACTGGCTGCCCTTCTTCCTGATCGCGACACCGTTAGCAAACAGGAATACGAAGCTGCGAGACACACTCTGGCCCGACAGTTGCGCCTCAGTACTTCGGTGCTCCAGCAGCGCGGCACCTCGATACTTGAAATCACCACAACCTTACCCGACGCCGATATCGCAAAAGCTGTCATATCCGGCATTCTCGAAGAACTTGGGCGAAACAATAGTGCCGCTCAAGCGGGCGCCTCGAACGCTAACATTGCTTTACTTAACGAACAAATCCAAGAACTGCGAGACCGGATGTCAGAATCCGAACAGTCGCTCGCGACCTATAATCACGCCTTGAAAATCCGAGATGACATCCGCGCCTCCGAGTCCCGCCTTCTTGAGCTGAGGAAAGAGTATCTAGATAAATGGCCTCCCCTAGTTCAGGAAAAGAAACACCTCGCACTGCTCCACGAAGCCTTTGATAATGAACTCAATCGAATCCTCAGATCAGTATCTTCTGAGCTGGCCTATTGGCAAAGCCTGACCAATACCACCAATACGCTCTCGGGCGAAGAGCTTACCAACTTCAGGCTCTCCACCATGGAAGCCCGACACAATATGATCAGCCGGGACTTCCTTTCGGACTCTGCCCTTTATGATTCCCTCATCTCAAAAGTCAAAATGGGAGACGTCCAGCTCGATTTTCTAAAAGACGAATTCTCAATCATTCAGCCTGCAGCTACCGATTACCATCCGATCAAGCTAAGCCGGTTTGATGCACTGCTTCGCTTCGGGCTGGGAGGTTTAGTGCTGGGCATTCTACTTGCCAACCTTCTTGGAAGCTTCGACAAATCACTCCACAAAATCGATGATGTCGAATCACTGACTGGACTTCCGGTCTGCACCGTTGTCCCGTGCGCCAACAGCAAGGGTAGCAGCAAAGAGGACCGACGGTTGAAGGCGCTTCAAGTTGAAGTTTACCGGACTCTTCAAGCCAACCTCGCCATCGCCCATCCCGACGCCCGGACTATTCTGATCACCAGTTCAGTGCCGGGAGAAGGAAAGAGTACTGTCTCCACCAATCTTATAAAAGCCTTTGCCGAAGCAAATCCCAGTGAACAGCTCCTTCTCATCGACATGGATTTGAAGCGACCCAAGGTATCCAATTATCTCGGCTTGGACAAAGGGCATCCCGGGGTCTACGAGTATCTTCAAGGTAACAATACGCTCAAAGAGGTTATTCAGCAGACAGAGGCTGGCTTCTTCGTAATCACAGCTGGGAATATTCCTCCCCAAAGTGTCTTTCCTGAAGAGAAACTTATCGTCCAACTGTTGGCTTCAGTTGAGCGCTACTTTCATCGGATCGTTATCGACAGTCCTCCCATTCTTCCGGTCAGTGACGCCATGGTAATGGCCCATCAAACCGACTTGGTTTGCCTTGTATACAAAATGTGGAAGACACCGAAGGCCGCCCTAAAGAGAACTATGAAACAATTTTCCAACCATGGCATCCGGGTTGCTGGCATTGTCGCCAACGCGATGCCAGTCAAGAGAGTGCTCGGCCAAGGAGACTACTACTACTCGCATTACAATTCCGGCTACTCCGCTTACACCGAGGGCGGATTCGAAGACCCCGAAGATTGCGAGAAATCAAAGTTAGAAACCATTCCCTCACCGAACAGGGTTGTCGCCCAACTGAACGCTGGAAAACATCCTAACGCGGCATCTGCAAACCTCTCAACGAGCAGATAGATCTGATTCGCAATCATCTCCTGTCATCGGTTGAAGTTAGATTGTGCACACAACCTGCTCAATCAGACCCCAAGTCGGTGCGGTTTTTCACCACGCGATACCGCTTCGGTTTGGGTTTGGAAAGAGAACGGGAACTTGTTTTAGTTCCTGATCATGAAAACGCTCCAGACCCTGACCTGCGCCCTGCTGGCGTGGCTCACCACTGCCACCGCCGCTGAGAAACCGAACATCGTTTACATCCTCGCCGACGACATGGGCTACGGCGATATCCAGGCGCTGAATCCCGAGGGCAAAATCCTGACCCCTCACCTCGACGCCATGGTCGATGGTGGCATGCACTTCACCGACGCCCACACCAGTTCCTCGGTCTGTACCCCGACCCGCTACGGCATCCTGACAGGCCGCTACAACTGGCGCACGCGACTCAAGAGCGGCGTGCTCTGGGGCTACAGTTCCCACCTCA
>JABSSQ010000181.1 GCA_013213905.1 Verrucomicrobiales bacterium
AAAATACTGATCCCTGCCGGCAACTCGATCCGCAGCGACTCGAAGCAACGGAAGTGGTTGAGATTGAGGGAACGCAAATGCATGAACGGGAGACTGCAATCAACAGGCGATCTCCGTCGAATCAACCCCCCACGCTCCGAATTTGTCGAGACGGCACTGGCGCCGCCCGCCGTCACTTGGCAAAGCAATCAAAACCGGGAAACCATCTCAAAGAAAAGCACTCCCAGCCCCCTGCCTAATCATCAAATCCCGTAAGACCTGGCCCAACCCACGCTTGAACGCCGATTACAATCCGCCCTTCCCTTTGTAATGGGCCTCTCGCATCATCCATGGTGCCATAGGACCGTAGCCAATTCTTCGCCAAACCGATAAGTCTCATGGAAATTCTCGAAACACTCGCCGTCGCCCTCGGCTTCGCCACCCTAGCCGGCATCAATCTTTACCTGGTCGTGTTTGTTACCGGCCTCGCGATCAATCAGGGCTGGGTCGATGTCTCTTCCACCTATCCCGAACTCCTTGTGTTGGGTGACCCCGCCATTCTCGCCGCTTCCGGCATTTTCTTCTGCTTTGAATTCTTTTCCGACAAAGTCCCCTGGGTCGATTCGCTCTGGGACTCGGTCCACACGTTGATCCGCCCGGTCGGCGGTGCTCTTCTGGCCATCCACACGCTTGGGCCGACGGAACCCGCTTTCGAGGTCGTCATCGCCCTGCTTGCCGGCGGCACCACGCTCGTCGCTCACGGATTCAAATCCGGAACCCGGCTGGCTCTCAATGCCTCGCCCGAACCTGCCACGAACATCGTCGCGAGTGTGACGGAAGACATTGCCGTTTTAGGGGGACTAGGTCTCATGGCGGTGAATCCAATCCTCGCCGCGATTGTCTTTGTGGTTTTCCTCGGCTTCAGCCTCTACCTGACTCCGAAGTTCTTCCGCCGCTTCAAGGGTTTCCTCTGGATGATCAACCGAAAGGCGGTCTCCCTCGTCTCGCATTCCGACGACGAAGCCCTGCTCTACGCCGGCCTGACGTCGGATGAAGACCAACTCCTCGGCAGCAAGCTTGGCGGCAAGGCCGATCCCGAATGGTCCGCCAGGGTCCTGGTGGGACGTTGCCAGAAGGTGAAGGGATTCGTCCCCATGACCTTCGGACGCGTCATCGCCGAAGCCTCTGAGCCCGGCACACTGCACTTTATCGGTCGCGCCAACTGGAAATACTACCACACCCGCCTCACCCTCGACGGACTCGAGATCACCCAGGAGCATCGTTTCTTCAGCGAAGACATTGCCCTCTACGATCTCGAAGGCACCCGCAAGCTCGTCCTTCGCCTGCCTTCCGGCCAGCGCGAAATGGCCAACAAGATCGTCGAGAGCCTCATCACCCGTCGCGACGGATTGAAGAAACTCGAAGACCACGAGATGCCGTCTGATCGACAAATGCTGGCCGAGCACGAGTCCAATGACGCGAAAGAAACAGAAACGGCGAACGTATAGAAATTCTTCTTAGTTAGTTCTCTCTCCTCCGGAAAGAGCACAGGGAAAGAGGGCGGAGTTTGTCTCCGACCCTCTTTTTCTTTTTGCGGACGCCCCCCCGCTTCTACCGAAACGAGAATCGAAAGAATCGAATCTCCTGACCTGTCACCCACCCATCCACCTTTGCAATGGGTTCGAGCCACGGCTTCAAATAGAATTCATCCTTACCCAGGGTGATCATTCGCTGCTTTCCGCCAAACCACGAAGAAACAGAAGATCGATTTTGCCGGAGCTCAACGTAACTGGCGATCAGCCAGGTCGAGGAAACCAGCAGGACTATCGCAGCAACCGAAAGCAAAACGAATCCAGGTGATTTCAACCGGCTCAACGCTTTGCCGAATGGAAGCCGTTCAAGCATCTACCAGTCCCGAGTCCTCCAAAAAATCCTGATAGAGCGCTTCCAGAGAAGAACGCTCCTCCGGCAACACGCGGGACTCAACAAATCGATAAGCCATCAATAGCAGCAAACTCAAAGCCACCAGACTGAAGAGCCACCTGGCACATTTAAACTGCCAGTAACGAGGGCGCTTGGTTTCGTTCTTCCCGAAAGCCATATCGCAGGATAAACTGGAAAAGTTTATCGTGCCAATCGCGAAATCTCTTTCTGTCCACCTCACGATCCTAAGATTAAGAGCAAGATTAGGAGTAGGAGTAAGAACCGCCGCGCTTGCGGCGGGAATACCGGGGACAGGACTCGAACCTGCACACCGTAAGGCACTTGATCCTAAGTCAAGCGTGTCTACCAATTTCACCACCCCGGCATCTTGAGTGGGCGGTTATTCTGACACGAAGCCGCAGATTCACAAGTCGAGGAATCTGCTTTTGCATCCCTGCCCATTTTCCCCTACTGCTGAGTCTCCATGCCCGAACCCATCAAACTCAGCCGAAAATTCCTCTCCGATATCGGAGGATGGAAAGAAATGAAGCAAGCCCGCTCGCTTCATTCGGCCGGCAAGGTCACCAACGCCTCGTATCGCGATGGCATCCTCGAAGGCATCGTCAAAGACGGAAAAACCTTGAAGGTCCGGATGGAGATTCGGTCGTGCACCGACGTCGAGAACCACTGTCACTGCTTTCGTGCCCGGCGCGACGGCATCATCTGCGCGCATGGACTCGCCGTTGGACTGGAGGTGCTGGAACCGACCAGCGCAGCGGTTTCTTCCGAGGGAAATCCCAAAAACTCCCAACCGGCAAAACCAGCCCAGCCTGCCCTCAGCTCTGACTGGCCGAAGTGCACGGAAACAAGCACCGAAGGAGCCACCCCTGCGACTCTGCACCTTGTCGTCGCTCCCAACCTGGCTCCCGCCTGGGATAAAAACCGGATCACCGTCGGTGTTGAAGTATCACTCGATGACGATCGCAAACTGCTCAATGCGGTCGCCGCTGACACCGTCCTCTTTCTAGACGCCGGAGACGCTGCTCTTTACCGCGCGCTTCAGCGCATCTCCCCGGAGACAGTCCCGGGAATGGCGGTCCTCTCTTCAGACGACTTTTCGAGGCTGCTGTCATCGATCCCCGGACACAGCGGGGTCACTCTCGGTAAGAACCGCGCCTTCCGAATTTCTCACCTCCCCTGGCGACCCGCCCTCGAGCACGTCTCAGGACTGCGCTTTCGACCCAACTGGCGAGGCGACGTTGTTCCCCTCGTGACCGGCATCGGAGCCTGGGTCCTCAGCGAACCGGACCTGATTCAACCGGTCGCCCCCGGGCTTCCCTCGAGACTCCAGGGCGCCCTCATTGCCGGCATCACTCTCGATCCGGAGTCGTTCGTCGAGGACTTCGCCGCCTTGCAACAGAACTTCGACCTCAGCGACGTTGAGGTTCAGCGCCCCAAGCTTTCGGTGCAGCTCAATGTCGAAGGTTCGTTAAACCACCTCGATGCCGATCTTTCCTTCATCTACAAGGACACCGCTCTTCCGGCGTCGGACGCCCGGCCTGCCGTTCGCGAATCCGAAGGTTCACTGATCCTTTCCACCCCCCGGGCAGAAAACGCTGCCATCGAGGAACTGGAATCTGCCGGCTTCGTCCGCCGCGGAAGTGAAGGCCGCTTTGTTCTCAAAGACAAAAACGCGATCCTCCAGTTCCTCGCCCACGGCTATCCCGCGTTTCAGGCTCGCTGGCAAACCTCAGCCGGCGAACGCTTTGAGCATGCGCTCACACAAATCGAACCGATCGAAACCTCCCTCGACTTCCGCAGCGGTGGCGAAGACTGGTTCGCGATGGATGTCGGTTTCGGGACAGCTTCCGGCGACACTATTCCACGCCAGGAAATCGAACGCCTGCTCCAGATGGGGCAGAACGGGAAGAAGCTGGCCAACGGCAAAACGGCGGTCCTCAATACCAAACTCACCGAAAGCTTCGGCGACATTCTGACCGACTGTGATCCGGAACAACTGCAGGCCGGCACCTATCGCATTGATCAATCGCAGGCCGGTTACCTCAAGGAAACTGCCAGCGACTGGAACTTCAAAACCAGCGGAGCCGTTCCGTGGCAGACCACCGAGGAGGCCATTGAGTTTTACGACCTCTCCGATTTCCTCAACGGCACTCTGCGTCCTTATCAGCGCGAAGGGGTCAAATGGATGCAGGAACTCGCCTCACGCGGGATGGGCGGGATCCTTGCTGATGACATGGGCCTCGGCAAAACCCTGCAGACCCTGTCATTCATTTATTCCGTGGGAGGATCCGCCCTCGTCGTCTGCCCTTCTTCGCTGGTCTACAACTGGGTCGCTGAAGCAGCAAAGTTCGTTCCCGAGCTGAAAGCCGTCGCCATCGAAGGCCCCAACCGCGAGCAAACTCTCGCCGAACACGGTGACGCGGACATCCTCGTCACCAGCTACGCGCTGCTGCGGCGGGATGAGGACTGGTATCGTGAGCGGGAATTCGATGTCGTCATTCTCGACGAAGCCCAACACATCAAGAATCCGGAGGCTCAAGTCAGCCAGGCAGCCCACCGCCTCAACGGGACGCACCGTTTCGCCCTGACCGGCACCCCCATCGAGAACTCGGTTCGTGATCTCTGGTCCATTGCCCAGTTCGCCCTGCCCGGCTATCTCGGAAACCGCAAAGACTTCGGGGAACGCTTCGAGAAACCTCTTTCAGCAGCCCAGCCACCATCGGGCGTGAAGGAGCGGCTCCACCGCCGCCTGCGACCTGTTATCCTGCGTCGACTCAAAACTGAAGTCGCCCGCGACCTGCCCGACAAAATCGAGCAGGTGGTCTACTGCGATCTCAAATCGAGCCAGCAGGAGGTCTATGAAAAGCTGCTGCGCGAAAGTAAACAGTCTATCCTCGATGCCGAAGGCGGTCGCCAGCGAATGCTCGCTCTCACCGCCCTCCTGCGACTTCGCCAGACCTGCTGTGACCTGCGCCTCCTCGGTCTGCCGGATATCACCGACGAGGATGCCTCGATCAAAGCGGACGTTCTTTCCGAGTTGCTCGATGAAGCCGTCGAAGGGGGGCACCGCGTTCTTGTCTTCAGCCAGTTCGTTGAGATGCTGCAACTGTTGGTTCCCCAGCTCGCCACGAAGCAGATCGATTTCTGTTACCTCGACGGCCAGACCAGAAACCGCGGCGAAGTGGTCAACCGCTTCCAGGAAAATAACATTCCCGTCTTCCTGATCAGCCTCAAAGCAGGTGGTGTCGGCCTCAACCTCACCGGGGCCGATACCGTGATCCATGTGGATCCCTGGTGGAACCCGGCCGTCGAAGCGCAGGCCACGGACCGGGCTCATCGAATCGGACAGGAGAATATCGTGACGAGTTACAAGCTCATCACCCGCAACACGGTGGAGGAAAAAATTCTCTCCCTGCAGAACAAGAAGCGGGAGATGATGGAGTCACTTCTCGCGGGTTCGGGAGAAGCCGGAGACGCCCATCTCAACGAAGCCGAGCTGATGAGCCTGTTTGAGTAAGACCCGACTCAAACATCCGCATCGCCGCCGCTCTTCTTGGCAAAGAACTTGCGGTAAATCCAGACGCCGAGGAGGAACAGCAGCGCCCCGCAGAAGGCGGCGACAAGGTCTTCCAGGCTGATGGAAATCTCCGAAAGCCCAAGATCGATCCCGAAGAGCCGGAACAGCACTCCGCCGATGATGGCCCCGGCCAATCCGATCCCGATATTCGTCCACCAGCCGAAACCCTTTTTATTCCGCTTAATGAGCAAACCAGTGAACGAACCCACCAGCGCACCGGCGATGATCCAGGCTAGAATCTGTGATACCATGACGAACCCCTTCTACAGGATCGACCGGTTCGTTGGCGAGATTTAAACCTATCTCACTCCGCTCGGGAACGTTTCACGGTCCCGGATCCTTCGGAACTGGTCGGCTTTTCCAAAGGCTCCACTTCCTTGAGATACTTAAACAAATCACTTTCGGTCGAGAGAACCACGGTGCTGTCACCACCCAGCATCTCACCATACAATTCCATCGTGCGAACGAATTGATAAAACTCAACCGACTCTGGTGACTGGTTGTAGGCGGCCGCATAAATCTCGGTAGCTTTCGCATCTGCTTCCCCCTTCAAAGTCTGAACTTTCTTGTAGGCTTCCGATTCGATCTCACGAAGGTCGCGCTCCATGTTTCCCAGAATTTTCGCCGCTTCTCCATTGCCTTCCGAACGAAACCTCTCAGCAATCTGCTTTCGCTCGGATATCATGCGTTCGTGAATCCGCTCCTGAACCACCGTGTTGTAGTTGATCCGCTTGAATCGAAAATCATAGAGCTTGATCCCATATTCTTCCAGGACCGGCTCGGATGCCTTGAAGACGTCACTCTCAAGAGCTTCACGGCCTCGCCGAATCGGAATCAAGGTTCCCACCGATCCTGACTCGTCCGCCTCCGCAATTTCCTCTTCAACGGCAGGCTGCCTGTCCTTGTTGGAACGCACCACCTCGGCCAACTCATGAGAGGCAATGGCATCCAGAGTCGCTGAACCGAGAATATCCTTGAGGCGGGACTGAGCCCTTCGTTCATTCTGGACGGAAAGAAAATACAGCAAGGGATCCTCAATCGCCCAACGTGCATAGGTATCTACGATGATGTAGGTCTTGTCCCTCGTCGTCATTTCAATCGCCTCGCCATCCCAGGCGAGAATTCGCTTCTCGAAGACGTTTACTTTTTGAATGAAGGGCACCTTAAACTTCAGCCCCGGTGTCATGATCGGATCGCCAACCGGTTTCCCAAACTGGGTAATCACCACCTGCTCGGTCTCGTGAACCGTGTATATCGCCCCCGTAGCAATCAGTAGGCCCACCAGCGCAGCCAGAGACACAAAAATTCGAATAGCAATTTTTTTCATATAATATCCCTGTTGGTCTTATTTAACGGCTGGCGAGGTGAGTGGGAGAAACGGCAAAACCTGATTGGCTGACTCGTCTACGATCACTTTTTTTCCGAGGCTGGGCATTACGTCCTGCATCGTTTCAAGATAGATGCGGCGACGGGTCACTTCCGGCGCTTTCAGATACTCCGAAAACAGGGCATTGAATCTGGCGGCATCACCTTCGGCTTCATTGATCCGCTGCATCGCATAACCTTCCGCCTCACTGATCGTCTTTTCAGCTTCGCCTCCTGCTTTCGGAATCTCCCGGTTCTGCTCTCCCAGGGCAACATTAATCGAATTCTCCCGCTCCTGCTGAGCCTGGTTCACCTCATTAAACGAAGCCTGCACCGGCTTTGGTGGATTGACGGTGATCAGTTGCACCTGATCGATGCTGATACCCATGTCATACAGCTCGACCAGTTCCTTTAATTTACTTTTGCATTCCTCAGCGATTTCAGCACGGCCAACCGTGATCACTTCGTCAACTGTACGATCACCCACTACAGCTCTCATGACAGATTCGCTGGCATCGCGAAGTGTCTCATCGGCGTCACGAACATTAAAAAGATACTTCTCCGGCTCGCTCAGTTTGAACTGAATGACCCATTCAACCAGTGCCGAGTTAAGGTCCCCGGTCACCATATCTTTTTCGAGCTGCATCTCCCAATCAGAAGACATTTGGCTCTGATAGGTAGCGCCCTTCGTCCCAAAGCCGAATTCCTGTTTCATCACCCGGGTCACCGGGACCGGATAAACTCGATCAATCCCGAATGGCAGCTTCAGGTGCAACCCCGAGTTAACTGTCTTGACTATCTTCCCGAAGCGCAAGACCACTCCTTCCTCTTCCGTTCCAATCGAATAGATGGAAGTAAAAGCCGCGATCGCCAACACGATCAGAAGGATAATGATCACCCCCCCTTTTCCTCCAGAGGAGGGTGGTTTGATATCTATGATTTCGTTTCCGACCTTGATCTGCATGAAACGGACTCTACCGACAGGACGTGCCGGGGCCAGCAACAAATTACAAACCCGTTTGAAATCACTCTGCTTTCGATGGTTCTCTACTGCGAAACATCCCCCTGAATGGCTGCCATCACTCGGACACAGTCAGCAGCGGCTTTGACATGGTGCACGCGAAAAATATCCGCGTGCGCCGCCATTCCTCGAACCAAGCAGGCGATCGTGCCCGCATCACGCTCAGCAGGCACCTTGATCCCAAGCACGTCTCCAATGACTGTCTTGCGTGATATCGGCAGCAGGATCGGAAGCTCGTAGC
>JABSSQ010000182.1 GCA_013213905.1 Verrucomicrobiales bacterium
CAGGATCGTGGTCGGCAGAGTGTGACGATAAATCACCGCCATGACCGGCTTCCCTAAGCCCGTCATCGATTCGGAGTTGATCATGCTCAGCGTAACTCCACTGACACTGGCTGTGAGGATGAGCCACCAGCCCACTCCGTCCATTACCTTCGATCCACTGAGTTCTGAATAGACAAACAATCCGAAAGCCCCCATCCAGGCGATCATCAATCCCGTCGAACGCAACGGAGCGAGGAAGGCAGTAATCGCGGCCTTACCTTTGCTTTCGACACGCGGCAACTCTCGAACAGCCAGCTTATCTAGGCCAAAGGCTGCGCTCTGACCGGTCTCCAACATCAGGGCAGCCCAGAAAAAGTAGATGCCTGCCGCTTCGACCCCAAGCAAACGGGCAATCAAGACAGTCACCAGCAACTGCATGAAAGACCCGGCCAAACGAAGCCCGGCCGGAATTGATGAAGCGATCACCCCGCCGAGCCCCTTGGCCCTCGCACTACGCTGATCTTCTTGAGGGGAAGTTCCCGATAGCTGTGTATTCTCTTGGGAACCACCCATTGAAAATAACGGTAACTCTGATAATTAGAAAAGAAATGCGTAATATCAGCGTTTTACAGGAGCGGTTGCCCTGGCTTCAACACAGCGCTTTCCTACAATCTACCTTCCCAGACCCGATTCTCTGCTTTCGCGCGATAGCGCGGGTAGCAAACCGCGAACCGTACGTTGATTGATTCCATTCTGCGAGTGGACCGCTCCTCGCTGTCTCGCATCACCATTTTGCTTCTCAACCCAACGCCCCGATGCTCCTTCGATTCCTTGCTCTGACTACCCTGGCACTTACCCCCCTCCTCGCATCTGAGGGCAAAAAGCCCAACCTCCTTCTCATCATGGCCGATGACCTCGGCTATTCCGATCTCGGGTGTTACGGCAGTGAAATTCAAACACCTCATCTCGATGCCGTGGCGGAGAACGGCCTGCGATTCACCCAGTTCTACAACACGGCCCGCTGCTGGCCGACCCGGAGCTCCCTCCTCACCGGATTCTACGCTCAGCAGATTCGACGCGACAAACTCCCCGACATTCCCTCAGGCGGAAACAGGGCGCGGCGCCAGGACTGGGCCGTGCTGGCCCCACGCCTCCTCGCGCCGGTCGGCTATCGGTCCTATCACTCCGGCAAATGGCATATCGATGGTCAGCCGATTGAAAACGGATTCGATCGTTCCTACCTGCTCAAGGATCAAAGCCGTTTCTTCAATCCCCAGATCCACTACCTCGACGACGAGAAGCTCCCTCCAGTCGAATTGGGCACCGACTACTACGGCACCACGGCTGTCGCCGACCACTCCATCAAGGTGCTCAAGGAGCATGCTGATCAACACGGCGACAAACCGTTCTTTCACTACATCGGTTTTGCCGCGCCTCACTTTCCCCTTCATGCCCTGCCCGAGGATATTGCCATCTACGAGGACACCTATGACGCTGGCTGGGAGGTCATCCGCCAGCAGCGATGGGCACGCATGAAAGAACTCGGAGTCGTGGACACCAATGCAGTTGCTGAACCCTCTGTGCCGGAACGCAAGCTTGGCCCGCCCTATCACTTTGCCGATGCCTACGAAATTCTCGGTCCGGGCGAGGTGCGGACGCCGTTGCCCTGGGAAGATCTGAACAGAGAACAGAAAGAATTCCAGGCCACCAAGATGGCGATCCATGCCGCCATGATTCATCGCATGGATATCGAGATCGGGCGTATCTTCGATCAGATCAAATCCATGGGCGAATGGGACAACACCTTGGTCATGTTTCTGTCTGACAATGGCGCCAGCGCCGAAATCATGGTTCGCGCCGACGGACACGATCCTGAAGCTCCCCTGGGATCCGCGCCGACCTACCTTTGTCTTGGCCCCGGTTGGTCCACTACCTGCAACACTCCGTTCCGACGCCACAAGACCTGGACCCACGAAGGCGGCACGGCGACCCCGTTTATCGTTTCCTGGCCAAAAGGCATTGCCGCGCGAGGAGAAACCCGAAACAATCCCGGGCACGTCATCGATGTGGTCCCCACGATGCTTGAACTCGCCGGCGCCGCGCCTCACCCCGACGCTCCGCCTTCACCCGGCAAGAGTCTTGTTCCTGTCTTTGAAAAAGACGGCTCTGTCGAACACGACCAGTTCTGGTGGTATCACGACGACCACCGCGCGATCCGCATCGGCGACTGGAAAGCTGTCGCCCCCCAGGGAGAACCCTGGGAACTCTACGATCTTTCCAACGATCGGGGAGAAATGAACAACCTCGCGAAATCCCAACCCGAGAAACTTCAGCAACTCGTCAAAGCCTGGGAAGCGACGACTGAGGAGTTCACCGAGCTGGTCAAGAAGGACCTCTCACCCGAAGAACTGCAGAAAGCGAAAAGCAAACCCGGACGTCCCGATGCGATGAAGAAGGCGCAGGAGGATGCGAAGCGATTAAGCCGGTAAGATAGCCCCCAGACCTGAACAACCCTGCTTCGCA
>JABSSQ010000183.1 GCA_013213905.1 Verrucomicrobiales bacterium
CCTGGCACGTTCCAGCGTCTACTACATTCCTCCGGCTGGTGGCGACTACAATTCCACGATCGATCGCGACGGCCGGGATTCGATGCGTCCGTCACTGGTGATTCGCTCGGCTCCGTCTTCACCGACGAGCGTGCGATAGGCCTTTCCTAAAGACGCGGTGGATTGAACGGCGTGGTCGGGATCTTACCGCTGGCTTTGGCCCTCAACAGGGGTTGGAGTCGATCAATGACGGCCTGATTCTCCTCAGTAGGATTCAGGGCAAGATTGTTGAATTCCATAGGGTCAGCCCAGTGGTCATACAGTTCGACGCCGGAGGCTCCTTCGGCCCATTCTGTGTAGCGCCAGCGGTCGGTCCGAATGCTGCAACCCATGACGGGTGTTTCGAGGCGGTCGTCGGCCGGGCGCAGGATCTGGGTGATGGCGTGACCGTTCCAGTCGGCGATAGGATCTTCTAACAAAGGTACTAGACTCGTTCCATCGAGGTCGGTCGGCGTCTCGATTCCGGCTGCTTCGGTCAGGGTGGGATAAATGTCGACGAACTCTACGATGCGCGGGCTGGTCGTGCCGTTACCGGTGGCTTTGGGATCGCGAATGATAAGAGGCGAGCGGGCACCTTGCTCGAAGAGGGTCCTCTTTTGCCAGATGCCGTTGTGTTCTCCAAGGTGGTAGCCATGATCACTCCAGAAAACGACGATGGTGTTGTCGGCGATCCCGAGTTCATCAAGGGCGTCTAGCAAACGTCCAACCTGAGCGTCGACGAATGAAACACAGGCGTAGTAGGATTGCAGGGCGCCGAGAAGCACATCACGCTCCAGGTTGTAGTTGGGGACGGGGCAGTTGTGGGCGAAAGCGGCGGTGGGAATGTCGTCACGGTCGCCTTCGGGGGCATAGGGCAGGCGCATCTCTTCGATAGGATACATATCGAAGTACTTCTTTGGAGCGACATAGGGTGTATGGGGTCGAAAGAAGCCGACTCCGAGGAAGAACGGCTCGTCCTTCTTCTCTTCCATGATCTTGATCGCTTCAGTAGTAATCATGCCGTCGGTCTGCTCTTCGTCTGTTCCTTCAGCAGCGAGCCAACTGAGTGCTGCGCTGATTTTGCGGTGGGGTTCAGCATTGAAAATGAGATCCTCCTCATCCTTGTCACGCCCCTTGGGGTTAACGGTGCGCTGCCATGAGGGAGGATCGTCAAAGCCGTCGGTGCCGATGCTGGCAGGGACGTTGTAGTGATAGATTTTACCGACCCGGGCGGCGAAGTAGCCGGCCTTCATGAACTGCTGAGAAAGAGTGACAGCGTCGGGGATTTCGTCGCGGAAATGGCGATCAAGATCATAGACCTTGATGCGGTCCGGTCGCATGCCGGTCATGACGCTGGCGCGGGTGGGGTTGCAGAGCGGCAGTTGGTTGTAGGCACGATCGAATCGAACCCCGGTGGCGGCGAGGCGGTCAATATGGGGCGTTTTTGCAATGAGGTCGCCGTAGCAACCCAGGGAAGCGGCCAGGTCATCGACAGAGATGAAAAGAATATTTGGTTTCTCTTCCGAGACGGCCGGGGAGGCCAGAGCCAGGATGAGAACAAGAAAGGGAATAAAGCGACTCATGAGGATTGTGGGTGTTGAAGACCGTTGTTTTGAATCTAATCGGACGGTTAGCCAAGGATATTTCATCGTCTGACAAAAAGTGGATCCTGATTCCGCCATAGGAAAATGGAGAGATTGCGTGCATGGATCCCATCTTCAATTCATTGAAATGGCAGGGAGGACCAGGGCAGGCGTCATCATTGCCGGGATCGCTCTGATGATTTGCGGACTGGTTCCCTGGCTGGCGAGATTGCCGGGTTTCTCGAAACTGATTTGGCTGATGATTCCCGCCACGGTGATCGTCTTCGTCGACGGCTTTGCGAGATGGGTTGGGCGTGAATACGAATCCGCCATGGCGATCGAAATTGTCCTCCAGGCGGGGCTGCCGATCCTGTTCCTCATGGCCCTCAGGAAGGCGGAGGCCTCACGAAGCTGGGTTCGTCTGGCGACGATTCTCGCCGCCATGACATTTCTCGGGCATGCGCTCTATGCGGTGGGATTTCACACAGTGCCTTTGGAGTTTAAACTAATGACCCGGGGGCTTCTGGGTGTCAGTGAAAACGGGGCGATCATTTTTATGGCTGTGGTAGGGTGGCTGGATATTGTTGCGGCGGTTCGAGGCTTTTTCAAAGTGGCTCGGATTCCCTCGCTTCTTTACATGGTTGCCTGGGGCGGCCTCACGGCGTTGGCCCGCGTGGCATCGCACTTTGATACGACTTCCGATTCTCTCGGTCGGGATCCGTGGTTGGTGGAAACGTTGGTGCGAACTCCTCACTGGCTGATTCCGCTTTTGCTATTGGCCTTGATCCAACGCTGGGGTCTACCTCGCGAGGGTGCGATCAGCGAATCATAATGTTGTCGATGCCTCCGACATCTTCCCCGGTGCGAAACTCTCCGCGAATCCAGAGTTTGTCGAGATGAGTCAGGACAGTTTCCAGTTGTTCCGGGGTGGCTGGTTCATCGGTGCCGGCCTGCATCCAGTTTCCGTCGGCTCGCAAGGGAACTGAATAAGGCGTCCAGGAGACCTCCGGCGGCGCTGAGTGTGAGAAGTGAAGTTCGATCTCGTTCCCTGCGATGATGACATCTTTGGCTTCGAACGGCTTGGTGGTGTCGCTTTGGGAAAGATCAAAGTAGAGATGGTTTCTGAAAGAGCCCCTGTCTTCCCAGGTCTCTGAGGCAGTTTCCAGGAAATGGTCAGGGGCTGCACGACAGGGCAGCGGCCGCAATAGCGCAGCCACAACCCTGCTTTGGTTCAGAGGGAAGAGTCATATTCCAGGGAAGGATCCGGGGTAAGACGTTTACCCAACCTGACTTATGCAGAAAAAAATAGCCCCACGATTTGGGGTGCCTGGTTCTACTTCAGCAGTTTACGCATGCGCTCGAGCTGGCCTTCGTAGGGAGGCTTGATGGCAAACATGTCCTTGGAGAATCCGCGTTTCGTGACGGCCCGCTCGTAGGAGAACGTCTTGAATCCATGCTCGCCCCGGTAGCGTCCCATGCCGCTTTGGTGCACGCCACCGAATGGCAGGTTCAGGTTGGTTGCCTGCTTGATGACATCATTGAAGCAAACGGATCCTGACGGGATGGCGTCGGCGATTTCCTCCAGGAAGCCGTCGTTTTTCGAAAACGCGTAGAGCGCTAATGGGGAGGTTTGCTCGTCGAGGTGGCGGAAAAGCCCGGTGCGGTCCTGGTAGGTGACGACCGGAAGAACAGGACCAAAGATCTCCTCCTGCATGCACGGTAGGGTTTCTTTGGCATTCGAAACGATCGCGGGAGCAAGATAGAGCTCATCGCGATTGTCTTCGCCGACGCGAATGGCGTTTTCCGGGATGAGAGCACTGATTCGGTCAAAGTGTGTGGAATTCACGATCCGAGCGAGATCGGGGCTGGGGGAATCCGGATAGAGCTCGTGGAGAGTCTTGGTGGCTTGTTCGACGAACTGGTCGTGGAGCGATTCGGGTATGAGGACGTAGTCCGGGGCGATGCAGGTTTGACCGGCGTTGAAGAATTTGCCGGGAATGATGCGGTCGACGGCAGTAGTGAGGTCAACTTCAGTGTCAACGATGCAGGGACATTTGCCACCAAGCTCAAGCGTGATTGGCGCGAGGTGGCTGGCCGCAGCCTCGGCGTAGAGCCTGCCGACGCGCTCGCTGCCGGTATAGAACCAGGCATCAAAGCATTGACCGAGAAGCGCCTGACCGACTTCCGGGCCGCCCTGAACGACGGTGAAGTGCGCTGCATCGAATGAATTCGCGACGATGTCAGCCATCAGTGCGGCGGTAGCGGGAGCCATCTCGGACGGTTTCAGAATGACCGTATTTCCTGCGCCGATGGCGGACACGGCCGGAGCCAGAGCGAGCTGCAGGGGGTAGTTCCAGGCGGATGCAATCAGGGTCGTTCCGAAAGGTTCGCGACGGATTTCGCTGCGTGCGGGGAAAAAATAAAATGGGTTTCCAGCTCGTTTCGGTCGTGCCCACCGCTTCAGCTTCTTTCGGTAGAGCCGAACTTCGGAAATGAGGAAGTAGACTTCGGCGAGGTAGGCCTCGAGAGGAGGCTTACCCAGGTCCTCTGACAGGGCTTTGAGGAGTTCGTCAGTGCGGGTCTCCAATTCAGTACCAAATCGAGACAGGGCTTCGATTCTGGCTTCGAGCGGGCGCGTCCGGCCGGAACTAAAATAGAATCTTTGTGCCTCCATAATGGAGGGCAGGTCGTAGTCAGGGCATTCAGGTTCCGCGGTCATTTCGGCGGTTTTATATTATGAAGGAAGAAACTCAACCAACTCGTAGAGATACGCCGTATTCAGGGTTACGGAGACACGAGTGTGTTGATGAAATCATTCTCGGGAAAAGCTGGCGCTTGAAAAGAGAAGAAAACGCATTGAACAATAACCAAGCATTAGCATGAGAGGACCAGGTTCTAACGGATCCAACGGGGGGCGCAAGAAAGTCATCGTCATTGGCGGTGGCCCGGGCGGCGTTGCCAGCGCACTGCTTTTGGCCAGCCGTGGCATTGATGTTCAGTTGTTCGAGAAGCAGGATCGAATCGGTGGTCGCACTGCGGCCCACGATATCGACGGCTACCGATTTGATATCGGACCGACCTTTCTCATGATGAAATCGCTGCTCGACCGGATTTTCTCCGAAGCGGGCAAAGACTCAGCCGACTATCTGGATTTCGTCCGGCTCGACCCGATGTATGAACTCCGGTTCGATGATCAGGTTTTCCGCGCCAGCGACGACAACGAGAAGACGAAGGAAGAGATCGAGCGACTTTTCCCCGGCCAGTCCGGTGGACTGGACCGCTTCCTCAAGCGTGAGAAGTCCCGTCTCAACAAGTTGTTGCCTGCTTTTCAGCACAATTTTTCCAGCCCCGCGAAATCACTTTCTCCGGACCTGCTCCCGGCCCTGCCTCACCTTTCCCTCGGAAATACCGTCTTCGACAACCTGAAGAAGTATTTCACCGATGAGAAACTGGCCCTGCTTTTTTCTTTCCAGAGTAAGTATCTCGGCATGTCAGCCTGGGAGTGCCCCGGAGCTTTCGCCATGCTTTCCTATATGGAGCACGAGCACGGCATCTTCCACACCCAGGGGGGGCTTTGCGAAATTCCGGCAGCGATGGCTCGTGCTGCGGAAGACTGCGGTGCCAAGGTTCACACCGGCACCGGGGTGAAGCAGCTGATTCTCGACGGTCGCAAGGTTTGCGGCGTGGAACTCGAAGACGGTGAAAAGGTTTACGCGGACAGCGTGGTCATTAATGCTGACTTCGCTCATGCGATGACTCATCTCGTCCCTTCGGATTCCTTGAAGAAGTACACCAAGGAGAAGCTGGACTCGATGAAATACAGCTGCTCGACCTACATGCTGCACCTCGGCGTGGACAAACTCTACGACCTGCCGCATCACAGCATCGTCTTCGCCCGCGACTACAAAAAGAATGTCGACGAAATCTTTAAGCAAAATTGTTCGTCGAGTGATATCTCCTTTTATATTCGCAATGCCAGTGTGACCGACCCGACCCTGGCTCCGGAAGGCAAATCCAGCCTCTACATTCTCGTGCCGACTCCGAACCTCGATGGAGACATTGACTGGGATGAAGCCCAAGCCCGATATCGTGAGATGACCTTCCGTGCTATTTCCGACCGTCTTGGTATCGACGATCTCGAAGAGCACATCGAAGTCGAGAAAGCCTATACCCCGAAGACCTGGAGCACTGAGCTCGATGTTTTCAAAGGCGCGACTTTCAATCTTTCCCACTGCCTCAGCCAACTCGCGTTCATGCGACCGAGAAATCAGTTTGAGGAATTCCGGAACTGCTATCTGGTGGGGGGAGGAACCCACCCGGGTAGCGGGCTGCCAACCATTTTCGAATCAGCCCGAATCTCATCCAACCTCATTTCCGATTCCTTCGGGCTCACCTATCTCAAAAACGAAGTCACTTTATGAGTCAATCGCCGTCTCCGCGGAACAAATCTGTCATTGTAGTGGGGGCCGGCCTGGGAGGGTTGTCCGCAGCGATTTCCCTCAAAGCTGAAGGATTCGATGTCGAGATCGTTGAGAAGAACGATAAAATTGGCGGTAAACTGAATCTTCTCGAGATAGATGGGTTTGGCTTTGACCTCGGCCCGTCCATCTTCACTTTGCCGCAGTTCTTCGAAAGTCTGTGGGAGCGTGCGGGTAAGAAAATGTCCGACTACGTGGAGCTGGAGTCGGTTCACCCTCACTGGCGAAATTTCTTCGAGGACGGCCTCGTCCTTGATTTGATCGAAGATCCCGCAGGCCAGAAGGAGGAGTTCAAGAAGCTTCCCGGCGATCCCGAGCTGCACTCAAAGCAGTTTGAAAATTTCCTCAACTACGGTCGCGAGCAGTACCAGCTCTGCGATGACGGCTACTTCCGCGAGGGACTCGACAATGTCTGGGAGATGCTCCGTCACTACGGATTCTTCAAGATGATGTTCAAGATGGATCACCGGCACAAAATGTCGGAAGCCATCGCCAATCATTTCGACGACGACTACCTCCGCAGAATCTTCGAATACTTCATCAAGTATGTGGGCTCCTCCGCTAAGGATGCACCGGGCTACATGAACCTGATGCCCATCATCCAGTACGACTACGGTCTCTGGTATGTGAAGGGCGGGATGTACAACCTCGCTGTCGGGCTCGGTAAGCTTCTCGACGATCTTGGCATTCCGGTTCGTTTCAATTCCGAGGTGGCTTCTATCAATCAGACTGGAAAGTTGGTCCAGGGGGTGACCCTTGCTAACGGCGATACGCTTTCGTCCGACTACGTTGTCTGCAACATGGAGGTCCTGCCGGCCTACCGGAAATTGCTCAGCGAACCGCCGGAGTTCATGAAGAAGCTCAAGAAGTTTGAGCCTGCCTGCTCCGGTCTTGTCATTCACCTCGGCACCAACAAGATCTACGACCAGTTGGCGCATCACAATTTCTTCTACTCGAAGGACCAGAGCAAACACTTCGACACTGTCTTCCAGAAAGGCGAACTGCCGGAGGATCCGACTATTTACCTGGTGGCTCCGACACGGACGGATCCTTCAAAGGCTCCGGAAGGTTGCGACAATATCAAGATCCTTCCCCACATTCCGCCGATCAATCCTGACAAGCCTCATACTCACGAGGACTACATGGCGTTGAAAGACCGTGTCATTGACAAGCTCGAGCGCATGGGCCTGACGGATCTTCGCAAGAATACCATTGTCGAGGATGTCCTGACACCCGTTGATATCCAGCGGATGTATAACTCCAACCGCGGTTCCATTTACGGAGTCGTTTCTGACTGGGACAGGAACCAGGCATTCAAAGCGCCCAAGCAGTCATCGAAGTACAAGAATCTTTTCTTCACCGGGGGTAGCGTAAACCCCGGCGGCGGTATGCCGATGGTGATTCTGTGCGGCCAGAAAGTTGCCGATCGAGTCGTGAAGCAGGAGGCCAAGAGCGCCTGATCGGATGGAAGTCTTCTTTTGGAGCTTCCTTGGATTGGGATTCATCTTCTGGGTCATTGGTTGGTCTGTGGCACTTCGCTTTCGCGGGGTGCCGAAGCGCGAGTGCCTTTCGCTGGCCAAGGTATCGGTCGTTATTCCGGCCCGTGATGAGGAGGACAACCTGGCGCGCTTGCTGCCTTCATTGTTCGATCAGGATTCACCTCCGCATGAAGTGATCGTCGTTAACGATCAATCCAGTGATTGCACGGCCGAGGTGGCGAAAGAAGCCGGGGCTAAAGTTATTAATGGAAAACCTCTGCCTGAGGGATGGTTTGGCAAACCCTGGGCGTGTCAGCAAGGCGCGGAAGCTGCCACGGGTGACTGGATCCTTTTTCTCGATTCCGACACCGTGATGGAACCGGGTGGAATGGAAAAGATTGCCGCCCTGTCGGCTGATGAGGAAAGTGTGCACTCGATCTGTCCCTATCACCGGATTGAGAAACCCTACGAGCAGCTTTCTTCGTTCTTCAACGTAGTGATGTTGTTAGGGATGAATGCCTTTACCTGGAAAGGGGAGGAAGCGGATCAAATTGGATTGTTCGGGCAGGTCATGTTGATCTCGAGAAAACAGTACGATGCGGTCGGGGGGCATGAACCGGTCAAGCGAGAGGTTCTGGAGAACTTCCACCTGTCGAGACATCTCGCTGAAGCAGGTTTTCGCTGCCGATGTTATCTTGGGAAAGGAACGATCTGGATGCGCATGTTTCCGGAAAGTCTCAAGGACTTGGTTGCCGGATGGAGTAAAGGCTTTGTTTCGGGGGCGGATAACACTCCGAAGAGTGCGCTTGTTGGCATCTCCTTCCTGCTCTCGGGTCTCATCATGGGAATGATTGCGCTTACCTTTCTCTTCCAGGCATCCGGTCCGGTGGCCTGGGCGGTAGGAGGTTTCTATCTCCTTTGCGTAATTCAGACTTTGTATCTCTTCCGACATGCCGGAAACTTCAGTCCGATCGGAGCGATCCTCTTTCCGATCGGATTGTGCTTTTACCAG
>JABSSQ010000184.1 GCA_013213905.1 Verrucomicrobiales bacterium
GATACAACGCCGTGCCTACGGCTTCAGAAACTTTAACAACTACCGCCTCAGAGTCATCGCTCAGTGCGGTCCATCCAAACACACCTAAACCTCAAAAAAATGCTCATCCCCCAATCTTTGGTGCAGACCCAAAAAAATGCTCATCCCCCAATCTTTGGTGTAGACCCGTGTAGACCCGGGAGAAGTGGTGGGCAGGGAAGGATTCGAACCTTCGAAGGCATAGCCAGCAGATTTACAGTCTGCCCCGTTTGACCGCTTCGGTACCTACCCGGATTCGCATTCAGCAGGAATTCCTGCCGAATTTCGCGAGGCGCGTAATTTGCCGGGCTAGCGGCGCTTTGCAAGGACTTTCTTTGCCTCGCTTTCCCTTATTTCACCGCATTTCGCAGGAATGAAGGGGAAATCACATCAGATCTTCCGCCACGACGGAATTCTGCTCGCGAGTGGAGAGAGCCTTCGCCTGCGCGACAACGAATTCGGAGTCCACTTCAAAGCGATAGGCGTGGCAGTTCGGACAAATGTTGACCTTGGCAGCCACAATCGAATCACACCCCATGCACACCTTGTAGAGTGCGGGGTTGCGAACGATGCGACGTGCTCTCTTGGCACGATCGGCTAAAGCGGTCTTTTCCTTTGCCATGCGTGGAAAATTTAAGCTTCCGCCCTCATTTTTGCAAGAATGAAATTACAAATCTGCAATTTTATCATATTTTTTATAAGAAAATCGGGGTATTCCGGAATTCTAAGGCGACTTTTCCCAAATTTGCGTTTCAACCGTGCGCAAGGCGTAAAACACCTGTAGCCTCCTCCCCTCTTGAAGAACCTGACCGACATTGAGGCCCTCGACACGGCGATTCCACGCCTGTTGAACAGCCGGCAGCTGGCAGCCGCCCTGCAATCGGTCGATCTCGCCACGCCCGAAAACCCCGCGACCTTCGAACACGTCGCTGAAGCCGGTCAGCCACTGTTCATTGCTGCCTCTATTGCACAGTGGAGGCAGTCAGGCCATGTCGATTCTGCGGTCTGGGTGGTCTGTCCGCACGTGAAAGCCCAAGAGATCATCCAGGCAGAACTGGCCGTATGGGGCGTTGAAAGCCTTTTTCTGCCCGAATATGAGTGGGCCGGATTCGAGGAAAGCCTGCCCGATCCGGAATCGGCCGCCGAACGACTCGCTGTCCTCAAGGAAATCCACGAAGCGCTCAAATCCGGCTCAGCACCGGTCGTGGTCCTGACGAAAGACGCCCTCGACGAGGTGGCTCCGCCCCCGGGCTCTCTCACGAAGCAGGCTGAAGTCATCAAGGTCGGCGGCCAGCTCGACATTCGCTCCTTTGCAGAATCTCTCGAGGAGGCCGGTTACGAACAGGAGGCCCAGGTGTTTCAGCGGGGACAGTTCAGCCTGCGGGGCGGTATCATCGATATCTTTTCATGGCAGGCCCTCCACCCCGTCCGAATCGAATTGTTCGACGAAGAAGTCGAGTCGGTTCGTGAATTTGACGTCGATGAGCAGACATCCATCCGCAAAGTGGACTCCTGCGAGATCCTCCTGAGTGAAGCCAACCTCGAACACTCGGGGCGCATCGCTGATTACATTGACTCGGGAGATCTACTCATTGCCGCCGAGTGTGACTCCGAGCTGGCCCACATCCGGATCACCAGCGGAACGCTGGAAGCACCTGACGCCGCTGAGGACTTCGACGGCGCTTGTTTCGACAATCCGCTGGGAGAGTTTGGCGCCGGCGATTTCATTCTCCAGGAAGCCCGCCGCGACGAGTTCAGTTCTCAGATCCAGGACTGGAGGAAAGAAAAGTGGACGGTGCTGATGGTCTTTTTCTCAGACGGTGAGAAAGAACGCTTCACCGAACTGATTTTTGAGAACGCCTGGGACGACGGATTTCTCAAGCCCGTCATAGGCACTCTCAGTCGCGGCTTCACCATCCCGGCTGCCAAGCTCGCCGTCCTCAGCGATGCCGAAATCTTCGGACGCTACCAGAATCAGCGGGGCCGGCGCCGCTACCGCCTCGCCCGCGAGCGGCAGGTCAGCCAGCAAGTCAGCAGTCTGCGGGAGTTCAACTACGGCGATCTCGTCGTTCACATCGATTACGGGATCGGCAAATTCCGCGGCATCAAGGACAAGGAGACGCCCGACGGCAGCGAAGAAGTTCTTGAGATCGAATACGACGAGCAGGCCCGGCTCTACGTCCCGCTCGATCAGGCTCACCTCGTCTCGCGCTATATCGGCACAGGCAAAAAAGCGCCCAAGCTCTCCAAACTGGGCGACAAGCGCTGGTCCCGACTCCGTCGTGATGCGGAGAATTCGATCATGGACTACGCCGCCCGCCTGTTGTCCATCCAGGCCGAGCGGGAAGCACATTCCGGATTCTCCCACCCTCCCGACAACAAGTGGCAATGGGAGTTCGAGAACGCTTTCATCTACAAAGAAACCCCGGACCAGCTTCGTGCCATCGAAGAAGCCAAGTCGGACATGGAGCGCCCCAAGCCGATGGACCGTCTCATATGCGGCGACGTTGGATTCGGAAAAACCGAGGTCGCCATTCGGGCCGCTTTCAAGGCGGTCATGTCAGGTAAGCAAGTTGCAATCCTGGTTCCCACCACCGTCCTGGCAGAACAACATTTTCGGAACTTCCGGGAGCGCATGTCGGATTTCCCTGTCCGCATTGAAACCCTGAGCCGCTACCGCACCACCGCCCAGCAGCGGCAGACCCTGGCCAACCTGGCAACCGGAGGGGTCGACATTGTCGTGGGTACTCACCGGCTCATTTCCAAAGACGTTCAATTCAAAGATCTCGGCCTCGTGGTGGTGGATGAAGAACAACGCTTCGGCGTCACTCATAAAGAACGCTTCAAAGAGATGTGGCGTTTCGTCGACGTTCTCACCTTATCCGCGACGCCGATTCCCCGAACTCTCTATCTCTCCATGATGGGTGTTCGGGAAATGTCCGTCATTGATACTCCCCCTCCGAACCGGCGCCCCGTCGCCACCACGGTCTGCCCCTACGATGAGCGCATCATTCGCTCCGCCGTGGAGAAAGAACTCAACCGCCAGGGGCAGGTCTTCTTCCTGCACAACCGCGTCAAAACGATTCGAGGGATGAAGCGCCGCATTGAGGAGCTCGTTCCGGGAGCCCGCGTCGAAGTCGGCCACGGGCAGATGGGAGACGAAGAACTCGAGGATGTCATGAACCGCTTCATCCGTCACGAATTCGATGTTCTGGTCTGCACCACCATTATCGAAAGCGGTGTCGACATCCCCAGCGCCAATACCATCATCATTGATCGCGCAGACCGGTTCGGGCTCGCTGATCTTTACCAGATCCGGGGTCGAGTTGGACGTGCTGATCGCAGGGCTTACGCCTACCTCATGCTCCCCCCTGACATGCTCACGGTTGGAGACGCACGAAAACGAATCAACGCGATCAAGCAGTACTCTTCGCTCGGGGCTGGATTTAAGATTGCGATGCGCGATCTCGAGATCCGCGGAGCCGGCAATCTGCTCGGCACTCAGCAGAGTGGCCATATCGCGGCCATCGGGTTCGATCTCTATTGCCAGTTGCTCAAGCAATCCGTATCCAAGCTCAAGGGAGAACCCTCAGCAGGTCGAGTCGAGCTTTCGATGAACATCGAGTTCCTCAGCACCAACGAAGGCCGATATCACCTAGGCCCTGAGGGCACCCTACCTGCTTTCATTCCCGCTGACTACATGCCTGAAGCGCGCCTTCGCATCACGGCTTATCGCGAACTGGCCGAGGCATCGCGAGTCGAAGACCTCGAGCTTCTGCGTGAAAACTGGGCCGACCGATTCGGCCGAATTCCGCCTCCAGTCGAATTTCTACTGATAAGCACGGAGTTAAAAGTCCGGGCCGCCCTCAAAGGCTGCAGTTCCCTTGAGGTCAAGGATGGGAAGCTGAAACTTATGAAAAACGGGAAATACATTCAAATAAACGGTAAATTCCCGCGTTTAATCGGAGACAACGAAGAAGAATGGCTTGAGTCTGCTTTAGATTGGGTCCTAGACTTATAGGCTGCTTTGCAGAGCCTGCCGCTTGCCAACACTGATAAACCCATGAGCATTCCGAAAAAGTTGCCCTGCCTGGCAGTGGCCGTGACCGCCCTTGGATTCGCCACCACCGGTGAAGCGAAACCTATCGTGCTGAACAGCATCCGAGCCGTCGTCAACGGTGAGCCCATCACCCAGTCGATGGTCGATGCGGCCGTACAAACCCAGGTCCGCGTCTGGCTCATGGGAAACAAAGGGATGGTCAGCAAGGCGCAGGCGGAACGCGAAATCCGCGAAATGGAAGAACGCGCCCTCGATGACCTCATTGACCGGAAACTCATTCTAACCGAATTCGAACGTCTCGGAGGCAACATCAAAGAGCAGTATGTGGACGAATCGGTTACCCGCTTCGTTCAAGAGCGCTTCAGTGGAGACCGTGATAAGTTTGTGAAGGAACTGAACGAGTCCGGCATGACCATTTCCCAATTTCGCGACATGCAGAAAGACCAGATCGCGATTCAAGCACTTCGATCCCAGAATTCGGGCAGCAACACGATTCCAAACACTCCCTGGGAGAAAAAGGAAAAATACAACGAGATCAAGGGTGAGTTCGCTTCCGAGGGAAAAGTCCAGCTGCGTATTATGTCTATCCCCAAGCAGACCCCGGATTCCACCTTAGACGCTCAGGAAGCTCTGCTCAAAGAGATCGTCGGAAAACTGAATTCCGGAGCCGACTTTGACGCTCTGGCCAAAGCTCATTCCGCAGACAGCTTTGCCGCCAAGGGTGGCTATGTGGGGATCATCGGGCGCGGCACCCTCAACGAGGGACTCACCCAAGCCGCTTATTCAATTCCTCCCGGTCAAACCAGTGCTCCTCTCGATGACGGCCCCTTCTGGCGCATCCTCAAAGTTGAAAAACGTGTCGGCCAGTCTGCCCCCTCCTATGAGAAGCTTGAGGAGGAGGCAGACAAGCGCCTCAGCATTGAAAAACGCCAGAAAAACCTGGAGGCCTGGCTGCTTAAGCTGCGACGTGACGCCAACGTTCGCCTCTACGACAATTGATCCGCATTGCTCCGGGCGCCAAAACTGGCGGATGCCGCATTCTCATTCCGGTGTTACGTTAGCCTGTGCGAGTTCTATCCATTGACCCCGCCCTGAGAAACACGGGCTATGCTGTTATCGAACGGCGTCTGAAAACCGGCAGGACCCCCACCTACAAGGTGGTCACCTACGGCGTCATCGAAAATGGGCGTAAACTGCGGCAGTCAGGATGCCTTCTTGCCATCCACGAACAGCTCCGCGATGTCATTCAGAATCACAAGCCGGAAGTATGCGCCGTAGAGGGTGTGATCTATGTGCAAAGCTTTAAGACAGCCATCACCATGGGAGCCGCCCGCGGAGCCGCCATTCTCTCTGCCGCCGAATTTGGCCTCGAGGTTTTTGAATACGCTCCCAAGCGAGTCAAACAGGCCGTCGTTGGAAAAGGCGCCGCCGACAAGCAGCAGGTCGCCTTCATGATCCGCGCCCTTCTTGGCCTGACAGAAACGCCGCCTCATGATGCCGCTGACGCCCTCGCCATCGGCCTGGCTCACTTTTACGAACAGGACCCTACGCGGGTGAGTAGACTTGCCGACAAACCCGCTGCCATTTGATCTCTTCGAAACTGGATGAAGCCCAAGGAGGTCAGAAAGATTATTATCGTTCAAGCCGTCGAGCAAACCGACGAACAGGGTGTTGCCGTTCACAATTCAGATCGGACTGAAGCTGCTGCCGTCGCCGGAGCCCCTCTGCCAAAGAACAGTTCCTCCGCCGATCAGCACTCTTTTCTCGCGAAGCGATCAGAGGCCATTATCACACGTCTTCTCGCACGGTTCCCCGACATGTCCGGCTGGCTGCTCGCCCCCGGGGACAAACATCGCCTTGGACTGCTGTCGGGCATCCTTTTCGTTGTCGCGGCCATCGTCGGCTTCCTTACCAACGAGCTGGGCCCTGACAAGCGCATTAACATTCTCTCGTTTCCACTGCTGGGCATCCTCGCATGGAACATCATGGCATACCTTCGTGAAGCAGTGCTTTTTTTCCGCCATCGAGACACTCGGTTCAGCGGCTACTGGACGAGTGCCTGCGTGCGCTTCATTTCCGACCCCGAAAAACGCACCCTGGCTGATCCCGAAAATTCTTCACTGCTCGAAGCTGCCCGGAAGCTGTATGAAAGGCGATGGTATGAACTTCAGTTCCCCGTGCTTGGTTCACGCATCAAATCGCTCCTCCACTTTGTCGCATTGACTCTCGCTGCCGCTGCCATCGGAGGGATGTACATCAAGGGGCTCGCCAACGAGTACCGCGCCGTGTGGGAAAGCACCTTCATCATAGATGCCAGTCAGTTACGCCCGTTTCTCCAGTTTGTCCTCGGTCCGGCTGTCGCCATCTCCGGAGATCAATTACCATCGCTCGAAAAACTCAATGCGATGCACTGGCAGTCCGGAGGAGACGAAGTCAGCGGGGAGAACGCGGCGCGATGGATCCACTGGTATGCCATCAGCATTGGCCTGTTCGTCATCCTCCCCCGCACCCTGCTCGGCGTTCTCTGGAGAATCCGCAGTTCACATCTGCTCCGGAATCTCCCCTATCGGGAGACCTGCCCGCACTACTTTGACCATCTCCTCGCTATTTCCACCGGCAACGCCCGTGAATTGCAGGTCATCCCTTACTCTCTCAATCCGGGCGAGGAAGTGAAACAGGTGATCGTAAACCGGTTCGAATCCACCCTGCAGTGCCCGGTCGAAATCGACTGGTTGCCAACCATCGATTTCGGCAACGAAGAAGATCCCGGCAATCCCCCCTTCGATGCAGGTTCGAGGCTGGCCATTCTCTTCAACTTTGCCGCCACTCCGGAGAAAGAAACTCACCTTACTCTGCATCAAACCCTGTCAGGTCAGGCACCCAAACCTGTTGAGTTCGTCATTCTCGACACCACGGGATTCGACCATAAAGCGGCAGACTTTCCCGACGCCGAAAAACGTCGCGATGAGAGGCTGGTCGCCTGGGAGAAACTCTTTTCCGGAACAAAAGTGCAATTTCTGCTGACGGGAGGCGATAGCGTGCCATCATCCTCCAGTGAATCCTGATTCGCCCATGCCTTCCTCCGACCGGGAAATTGTTCTCAGCCTGATCTCGCACACCAACGTCGGGAAAACAGCACTGGCACGCACCCTCCTTCGCCGCGACGTGGGCGAAGTGGCCGACAGTGCCCATGTGACGGTGATTCCGGAAGCTCATACCCTGATCGAAGCAGACGGCATTTCTGCCAAAATCTGGGATACCCCGGGATTTGGCTCCAATCTCGCCAAGCTCGCCAAACGCCTTCGTTCCAGCAAGAACCCGGTCGGATGGATTCTTCACCAAGTCTGGGATCGCACCCGCGACAAATCGCTCTGGTGCAGCCAGGAGGCTATCCGCAACGTTCAGTCCGAAGCCGATGTCGTCCTCTATCTCGTTGACGCATCACAGCCACCCGAAAGCGTGGGCTTCGTGGACCTTGAGGTGGAAATCATTGAATGGATCGGCAAACCCGTCCTCGTCTATCTCAACCAAACCGGTCAACCTGATCCGGAACGTGACCGGGCAAACGAAACCGCCTGGCGTGAGCATTTCAAAAACCACGAAATCGTAGAACACGTCAGTATCCTCGACGCCTTTACCCGCTGCTGGACCGAGGAGCATCACATTCTCGAACAAGCAGAATCGGTCGTCAGCGGAGACAAGCAGCTGGCAGCCCGAAAACTCAAAGCTGCCTGGATTGAGCGGAACCTGGCCATATTCGACCGCGCCATCTCCGCCATGGGTCGGTGGGCCAAGGAGGCACTTACCGACTCAGAACCGCTCCCGCAAAAAGATCTCACTGAAAAGTTGAGAGATTTGATTCTCCGCTCTGAGAGAAATAAGGATCTCGATAAGATTCAACAGGCGATGTACGGCCGTCTCGCCGAAGCCACGGCAAATACCGTCAACGAACTGATCGCCGTGCACGGTCTCGACGGTGAAACCGCCTCTACCCTGGCCGAATCCTCGCGTGATGAATTTGCCGTGAAGCGGGATATTGAAGAACCTCTCGTCGCCACGATTGGCGGCGCTGTCTCCGGTCTGGTCGGTGGGCTCTCAGCCGACCTGATTTCAGGAGGTATGACTTTCGGCGGCGGCGCTGTGATTGGAATGCTTCTGGGGGGGGCAACCACCTTTGCTCTGACTCGCGGCTACAACCTGACTCGTTCGGGGCAGAACCGGGTGCGATGGACCGAAGCCCACTTCGTCACCCAGGTGAAATTCATCATCATGCTTTACCTTGCCGTCGCTCACTACGGTCGCGGACGCGGCGCCTGGCAAGACCCTACCAACAATCCGGCGCACTGGGAGTCCATTGTCGATGCAGAATTGTCTGCCAACGAGAAACGGCTCAGCGAACTTTGGAAGCGCGGGGAATCCGCTTCCGGGTCCGCCACTCTGGACGAACACCTCAACAAGTTCTTCCGGCAAAGCCTGTCGAGCATCCTAGGGAAGCTTTACCCCGACAGTCAATCGATCTTCGAACGCCGCTGAGATCAGGCAGCTTCGATATCGTCGACCGACGCACCACGAAGCTCGAAAACCTTCAGGATTGTCTCTTCGATCAAATTGTTAGGGCAAGACGCACCCGCCGTGACACCGATGATCGCGGATGACTCTTTCTTGAAGATTTCAGTGTAGCTTGTCACCTCAGCGCCCTCTTCCAGATCAAAATGCACAATCTCCTCGAGTGAACGAATGCAGTCGGCACTACGAATAAAAAACGTCGGCAACTCCTGTTCGCCAATCTCTACGAGGTGAGTCGTGTTGGAGCTGTTATACCCGCCAACCACAAGGAGCAGATCCATCTTGCTCTTCAGCATATCGAAGAGGGCGTCTTGTCGCTCCTGTGTCGCGCCGCAAATAGTGTCGAAGACTGAAAAATTCTCCCCTGAGCCATCACGTTCAAAGACCGCTTTGCGAACTCGGGTCTGAATCTCCTCTGTTTCCGACTTCAGCATGGTCGTCTGGTTGGCCACGCCCACATGATCCAAGTGTTTGTCAGGGTCGAAGCCCCTCGAGTAGGAACCCTCAAACGAAGAGAGGAATTCCTCTTTGTCGCCACCATTGACAATATAGCGACACACCTTCTCAACGTCTTCGAGGGTCAATACGATCAAATAGTGGCCTTTGCCGTCATCCCCTTCAGCCCGGGATGCCGTGGCCCGTGTTTCTTCATGGCCGGCCTTTCCATGGATGATGGAAGTGATGCCGTCCTTCGCAAAATTCCTGACACGGCGCCAGACCTTCATGACATCGCCGCAAGTTGTATCGACAATGCGACACCCCTGGGACTCGACTTTGTCCATGAATGAGATAGGGGCGCCAAAAGCGGGAACGATGACAACATCATCTTCCTTCAGCGAATCATATTGCTCATCCATTTTCCGCCAAGGAAGCGAAACAATTTCCATTTCCTCGAGCTGGCGATTCACCTCCGGGTTGTGAATGATCTCACCGATGAGGAAAATTCGGCTCTCCGGGAATACGCTGCGCGAGGCATAAGCCAAATCGATGGCCCGCTCAACTCCGTAGCAAAACCCAAACTGTTTCGCGAGACGTACTGTGGTGTCACCTACCGTGAGCACGCCGCCCTGGTTTCGCACCTTCTCCACAATGGAGCTCTTGTAATGATTGGCAACTTCGGCCTGGACGCGTTCCATCACCTCCGGCGTGCGGACGTTGACGCGTGATTTTTTCTTGGGAGCGCTTTGCATGTCGGGAATGGAGAGAGTCTATCTCCTAGAACAAAACGCTCATCGAATCAAATGGGGCGTCAGTAATCAGCACAGAACGTGGCGAATCCGGTAAATCGTAGTCAGTCGGGCGGGGTACGTTCTTTCCGAACGTCGAGTCCTCCGGAAGGCTGTTGGCGATGTGAATCGGGGTTCCCGGCTTCACGAGGTGGAAGAAATCAGAAGCGATCGTCCTGTGCAGACGGAGGCACCCCTTGGTTCTTGGCTGCGGCCAGACGGCTCCGGCGTGAAAGCCGTAACCCGACTTGAACTCCACCCACCAGGGCATGGGGTATCCCACATAGCGATATCCGGAAGGCATGCTGGTGCGCTTACCCGGAACAATCTCACTCCCCTTGACCCAGAATCCATAGGTGTTTGAGCGTTTGCGCGGCAACTTGTTAAAAGCCTTAAAGTTGCCAACCGGAGTAGGATCCGAAGCGGTACCGATTGCGACGGCAGCCACAAAACGAGGCTCCTCGTTCTCGTAGACGTAGACTGCCCGGTTGCTGAGGCTCACTCGAACTTTGACGTCCCCGAGATTAGACACGGTGCCGTACTTCAACGCCATACTGGCAGGTTGCTCAACAGGTTTGCTGGCGCAGGCAGTCAGAAAGGCAATTGCTGCGCAGAATCCCAGTCCCAAAAGGGCTCGAAATCTGAAATTGAGGAGCTTTTTCATGATAAAACGGGGAAATTTACACCATACCGTGAAATGAGCGAATCTTCCTTACCATCTATTGATAGGAAAAAAGTGATTTTTTCATCTCCGTATTGTTGACATATCTTAATAATAAGGTAAATTATCAGTGGTTACTTTCTCGGTAACTGTCTGTTTGTGTTTCGTGTTTCGATGCCGCTCAGCCTTCGGGTTGAGCGGCATCTTTCTTTTCCGGCCGTCCATTTTTCTGGGCCGAGCACGAAAAAGGGCTCCCGCGATACGGGAGCCCAGGGCAGGAGCTAACGTTCCTGAATCCAACCATTTGGGAGGAGCGAGAGTAGCAATCTCCTGCCTCCGGCGCAATGCTATCCTCTGCGCAGATCTTGCGAAAAAATTTCAGGCGAGCTTTAAGTTGGGATCGATATCTGAATTTAAACCGTTGTCGGGAATCCCTGCGACGCGGCGACAGGCTGCGGCGTAAGCAATCATGGCCGCGTTATCTGTCGAGTGGGCCGGCTCAGGCAAGCGCAGCTCGATTCGATGCCGCTCTGCTTCCTCATTAGCCCTGTTGCATAGACGCGGATTACAACTCACCCCGCCACTGATTGCCGCGACGGTCGCACCTTCCTCCTGCACGGCGCGGAACAACTTGGCCACAAGAACGTCCACGATGGCTTCCTGGAACGACGCACACACATCATTCAGGACTTCGTCCGCTATCGGTTCGCCCAGCTTCTGAAGGAGATAAAGCGCCGAAGTCTTCAAGCCACTGAAACTGAACTCGTAATCCCCACTGTCGAGCATGCTACGGGGAAACTCGTAGGCATCGGGATCACCGTTTTCGGCCCGACGGGAAATCTCAGGACCGCCCGGATAGGGCAGCCCCAGCATCTTACCAACCTTGTCGAAGGCCTCCCCCGCTGCATCATCCTTGGTCGAACCGAGAATGTGATAGTCCGCCACGCCGCGAACGGAAACCAACATCGTGTGCCCACCGCTCACGACCAGGGCGACATGGGCCGGGGGCGCGTTCCCCTCGCCGATGAATGGAGACAACAGGTGTCCCTCCATATGATTGATGGAGTGAAACGGCCGACCCAATCCCAGGGCGATGGCCTTCGCCGTTGTATCTCCCACCAGCAGCGAACTCGCCAACCCGGGCCCGGAGGTGGCCGCCACTGCATCGACATCACTCAGGTTCAGCTTGCCGGACTCGAGAGTCTTTTCAACCAATGGTCGAAGGTCAAGGCTGTGATTGCGAGACGCCAACTCTGGGACAACCCCTCCGTATGGAGAGTGCAACTCGATCTGAGAAGCCACTTCGGAGACAACAATGTCACCATGGGAATCCGCGACAGCGACGGCCGTTTCGTCGCAGGAAGTCTCAATAGCAAGAACCAGGCCTCGGGACATAGTCGACAGGAACCCTACTCCTTCTTTCCACCTTCCTTCTCCTTGGAAGCTTTACCCGTGGCCTGAACATCGTCGGCCTTAGGCTTCTCTTCCTCCGAAGGTTCTTCAGTTTCATCCTTGTCCCCGGATTCCTCTTTCGCATCCCCTTTCTGGATTTGGGAATAAACCAAAGCGCCCTTCATAGCATCAACGGCCCGGATCAACTGAGGGTCGCGAAATTTCTCAGCCTGCTTGCGATCTTCCGGGCTCATCGTATCACGACTGAACCAGCGTGCCAGGCCTTCTTCCTGAGCCGGAGTCAGAGTTGCCACAATGTTAGGAACCACACCATTCTCGTGAATCGTCCTGTGACTGGGAGTGTAGTACTTCGCAGTGGTCATTCGAATCGCCTTCCCATCCCCTATCGGGAGGATCGACTGAACGGATCCCTTACCAAAAGTGGTTTCACCCACCACGATGCAGCGCTTCAAATCCTGCAAGGCACCCGAAACCACTTCGGCACCACTGGCAGAGGAATGATTCACGAGAATCGCAAGAGGATAGTCGCGGTCGCGGCGCTTACTCTCCACCGAAGTTCGATAGACGTTAATCTCTCCGGAGCCGGGCTTGCCTTCGGTCGTCAACACCACCGTGCCGGCTTTGACAAACTCACCGCAAACATCAATAGCACTACCCAACAAACCACCAGGATTGTTACGCATATCTAGAACAAACGCATCCATTCCCTCCTGCTCCAACTTATCGAGCGCATCCGCTAACTCCTCGGACGTCGGCTCACTGAATTGAAGAATTCTCGCGTAACCCATCCGGTAGGGACTCGTAAGTCTCTTGTCAAGAATCCGGACATCTTTGACCGAGGACTGCTTGATCACTTCACGCTTAAGCTCAAACTCAATGAGCTTCTGGGTCGCCGGGCGCCGGACAGTCAGCTTGATGGATTCCCCGGGATTTCCACGCAGCATATTGACAGCCTGGGAAATTCCGAGATCCTCGGTGAGCTGGTTGTTGATCTTCAAAATGTGATCGCCCGGCAATACTCCAGCTCGTCCGGCCGGACCATCCTCGCGTGCTGTCACGATTGTGAGGACATCGTTCTTGGTGGAAATAGTTACCCCGATTCCTTCGTAAGTACTGTCAGTGTGACGTTGCAGCTGCTCGAACACTTTCGGCTGCATGAACTGGCAATGTGGATCCAAATCGGCCAGCATTCCCTCCAGGGCACTGCTAATGAGTTTTTCGTAAGTGACCTTGTCAACGTCTACATAACTCTGACGAATCGTTTCGAGCACCTCGGTAAACAACTCAATTTCTTTAAAACCGGAGTCTTCATCGGCATCCTGCGCGAAGGACGAGGCAACTCCGCCCGTGAGAACAAAAGAGAGAGTTGCGAAAAGATATGCCTTCGAGACCACATTCATCGCGAAACTGTCCGACAGTCAGGGCGTGTTTTCAAGGCCGGTATTGTGCCGCTCCGCAGAGGAGACCTTCCTCTACGCCAACCACATGATCAGGACAAAGACTGCCTTGGTCGCGACATGCAACCACTGATCCATTGCAAAAGAAGTCTTACCTTCACACTTGGCCGCATCGATGACCCAGTGAAGAACAAACTCGGCCAAAGCAAAGGCGACACATCCCGTGATCACCCAGACAAACCCCGCGTGAATCAGGCAGTGTGCAGTCATCAGGTAAACCCAGAGATGCTTGGGACTTCCCTTTCCGTCCGCCAGCTGCGGCGGTTTAATATGACGATTTTTCCCGTGTGAAAGGAAATCTCCCTGGAGAGGAAAATCTGCGAAAGCGTGTCCGATCACTAATGCGAAGAACAGTACCAATGCCTCGACCGGACCATTCACTGTCAATGAAGCTATCGTCAGAGATTCGGGCATAGGATTTTCGGGGGGAGGAAAAAGGGAACGACCGGACTTCCCAGAGTCTAAACGACAATCGGCCTGGCCGAAACCTGGAAATTAGAACGAGTCGAGCATGGCTTCGCGAGCCATAGCGACTTTTTCGTTCGTCTTTCTCAGTCGCTTGCTCAACTGGGTTGAAACATTGACAAGCAACTTGGCCGCCGTACGTGGGTGAGCTTCGAGGTATTGCTCAAGACGCGCACGGTCGATTTTCCAGACCTCAGCGATGGAACGGCAAACCACGCTCGCACTGGCATTGCCGGGGTCGAAGATATTGACTTCGCCCACCGTGCTACCGGCTTTCAGGGTGCCCAGAAGAACTGGGCGTCCCGTAGCGTCAGTCTGCACGTGGAATGTTCCCATGATAACCAGGAAAAGGGAATCCTGAGTCTGCCCTTCCTGGATCAGGACATCTCCGTCCGAAAGGGAAAGAAATTCACCGAAATGTCCGAGTTGAGCGCGCTCTTCTGCGTCAAAATCGGTGGCAAATCCCATTTCCGGGAGAGTCGAGGGTGCAGCGGACATCGTGGCTTAATTAAGAATGATGATTAAAGAAGCCCTGACTCGCGATCAAGTAAGTCAGGCGAAAAGTTCTCAGTATTGCTGCTGCATCCCCGGCATCCCCGGCATCCCCTGGGTTCCTTCCCAGCTGGCAGGCATGTTGTGCGGCATACTGCTTAGCTCTTCCCGTTGCGGCGTCGGATGGTCGTCTTTGATGGTCTCACAGGAAACAAGTGAGATGGCGAAAAATACCGACAATGATAGAAAACAAAAGAGTCTCATAATACAAACTGGAAGAATGTTGAAGTGAGGATCAGTGAGTGTTCTCGAAAATCACTTTGTCGCCAGGCTGAACTTTCAGCGAGCTCAGAGCAGATCCATCAACAACGTCAGCCACAACCATCGTCTCCTCGATATTCACAATCCGGAGGCGAGCCACGCGCTGCTCGCCCCGCTTCACCAGAAGGGAAGCGTCAGCAGTCACACCATGGGCGCGACCGGCATTTACCATCACAAAACCCCAGTCGCCGTTCACCGCGATCACCGTAGCAATGAGGCTGTTGAGAGAAAGCTTCTGAGCACGCTCAAACTGGAATTTTTCCTCCTCCTTGACCTTGGCAACCTGGACCTGCTTGGCCTGGGAAGCAGAAGTCAACTGAGCATTAAGCTCGGCCTTGGTGTTCTGCTCTTCGGTCAAAGCATCCTTCAGCATGGTAAGAGTCATCTCAAGTTCTTCGGGACTCTTGAACTGATTGTCAGGGAAGACCTTCTTGATCGCGAGGTCGATTTCCTTCTGCTCGATCTCGATCTTCTTGAGCTCGGCAGCAACATCATCGAGAGAACGCTCAACGATCTTAAGATTCTGCTTCACACCCTCAACAGCAGCGGCAGCCTGGTTACGACCGTCCTTCGCCTGAGTTTCTTTTTCGATGTTCTCGTCTCGCTTGTCCTCGGCGGCTCCAAGCTTTTCGGTCGCATCCTTGACCTTCACCTTGGTGTCCTCCAGTTCGGCGACAACAGCGGCGAGATCGTTCTTGTTGATTACACCCACCACAACAGCGCCCAGCATGGCGACTCCTGCGATGATCATGATAAACTTTTTCATATCAAATTCCGTTAGGGATATTGAAAGGCACTAAATTAAATTACTGAAAAGGGTCAGGTGCAGTTTCACCGCCGCCCTCCATGGCACCACCACCGAAGGGGTCAGGTGCAGCATCACCGCCGCCCTCCATGGCACCACCACCGAACGGATCAGGTGCAGCGCCACCGCCGTCCATCGCACCACCACCGAACGGATCAGGTGCAGCGCCACCGCCGTCCATTGCACCACCACCAAAAGGATCAGCAGCTGCGGGAGCAGCAGGATCGGCAGGTGCAGCACCGGCACCACCACCAGGAGCAGCAGCCGGCACAACCGCAGGAGTGCGAACCGTCACAGCCTTGGTCACGTAGTCACCCACACGAACACTCTGGCCGGGAGCCAGGGAGCCGGGAATGATGTCAGCAGCCGACTTGCCGGCCTCGACGGAAGTGACGAGAAGTTTGCAGATCGGCTGCCCACGACGGTAAACATTGAGTTGAGCGCGGTTCACAACGCCAGCGTCATACCCACCTCTTACAACAACGAAGCCCCACTGATTGTAGGCCTCACGGATAGTTGACTCGAAAGGACCGCGGATGATTCCGGCTTCCTGGTCGGCGCGAAGCGCCACCATTTCAGCTGCGACTTTCTCGAGGCGATCACGCTCTACCTGAGCGGCAGCAACAGCACCTTCGAGTTGAGTGACTTCGATCTCGGTTTCTTCGATCTGAGCTCGAAGCTGTTCCATCTCTCGCTGAAGGGCTTCGATCTGGGCAATACTGCCGACCATGGTCTTGGCCTTCTCGAGACGCTCAGAGTCAGTCTTCAGCTTGGACTCCTGGGCACGGAGGTTGGACTCGGCCTCAACCACCTTGGCGTCGAGATCGATTTTCTCGGTCTCGAGCGCTTCGGTCTCGTCATTCAGCATCTGGATGGACATCTCGAGCTGAGCAATCTCAGCATTGGTAGCCTCCAGGGACGCCAGGCGATCCTCCAAAGTTTTCTGCGTTGATGCCAGTTCCGCATCCTTCGCCTTTTTCTCGTTGTGGTTGTCCCAGCTGAGATAACCCGCTCCAGCGAGAACAACGGCTGAGATAACAAGCAATACCTTCCACATGGCTATAAATTCTTCGTGTTTCGGGAGTAATCCACTTTCCCGGCGCGGTGCAAACTACCGAGCGGGACTCGCAAAAACAACTCCAAAATCTTCCAAGTCGGTCACTTTTAAAAAAATTTTACCGCAAAACAAGCAGTAACTTAGATGAATTTAGCCGATTTAACCCGGAAATCACTCCCTCATTATCAGGTCTTCATGAATATTCTGATATTTTAGAATGGCCTTCCGATAGGGCGATCCCAAAGCTGGCCAAGCTCTGTCGGAGGACAGATCGAACCATTCGCCCTCTCTCGAACCAGTCATTTGCTTGCTCACAGGCCCCGGAACACGGAAAACCCTCAGGGTGACGCGGTAGCGGGTGATCGCATAGTCGAATCGGTACAATTCCTCGAAATCGTCGCAATCCCCCTCCGACAAACGAGGCAGGTGCCAAAGCCCTTTACGCCGGCTCCCTGTTTCGCGCTCGAGGAAAATCCTCCCTTCTTCGACAATCAGTCCCACCGTTTCGTCCCGCCGGGTGATCGTCGTTTTCGCCTTTTTCATCGGAAGGCCCTCCAATTCTCCCTCATGCCGACCGCGACACCATTCACTGACCGGACACTTTTCGCAGGCCGGAGCCCCCTTGGTGCAGATTCGCTGCCCCAGCTCCATGATGGCCGAATTGTAGCTTCTGACTCGGGCCTCCGGGGTCATTTGCTCCGCCCAGCCCCACAAGGCCTTTTGCCCCGCCGTCGCGTCCACAGGCTCCCGAAAGTCAAAAATCCGTGACAGCACCCGCGCGACATTCCCGTCTACAATCGGAGCGCGAAGCCCGTGGGCAAAACTCGCGACGGCTCCGGCCGTGTAGCGCCCTACCCCCGGCAATGCTTCGAGACTTTTCGTATCGCGGGGACATTCCCCGGCATGCTTATCCCTCACCTGAATCGCCGCCTTCTGCAGGTTCCGCGCCCGATTGTAATACCCAAGCCCTTCCCAGGCTTTCAGGATCTCCTCCTCGTTCGCTCCCGCCAGAGTCTCCCAGTCCGGGAACTGTTTCATCCAGCGGGTGTAGTATCCACGACCCAACACCGTCGCAATCTGGGTTTGCTGTAGCATTAGTTCGGAAACGAGGATCGCATAAGGATCCCGGGTCTGGCGCCATGGGTAATCCTCACCCTCGGCGTCAAACCAGTCCGCCAGCGCCAACTGGAATCGGGTTAATGCCGTTCCGTCAGGAAAAACTTTCTCAAATTTCCCTGAGTCGTTCATTCAGAAAAGCTCACCGCGTACATTTTTTTGAATCGACCACCGATATTTTTGACCATAAGCCAATTACGTCAAACAAACCTGACACGATCGGCACGAATCCGGCTTTAAAAAGTCTGAAACGATACGACCATCCAATCATTAATAATTCTTTCTTTATCTCCGAAATTAGAATCAGTTAGGCCGCGGCTGAACTGACGTTCGTATTACAAAAAGTCCCATTGCCAAATCTTTGTGCCATCAGAGATTAAATACAACAGCACCCCCATTTCCCCATCATGGCCACGATCACAAAACGCGACCTAGTAATTCGTATCAGTAACGAGACAGGACTGACCCAACAGGAAGTCTTCAACGTTGTGCAAACTTTCATCGACGAGGTGACAACCAGCCTCGCCTCCAATGACGACGTCGTGCTCCGGAACTTCGGAGCTTTTCAAGTCACCAAGACCAAGCCCAAAATCGGCCGCAATCCGAACAAGCCAGATGCGGCAGTGCCGATCCCTGCGCGGGCCGTGGTGAAATTCAAGCCCGGCAAAGAGCTGAAAGAGAAGGTCGCCAAGGTTCTTCCCGAACTCGAAACGACCGACTGATACACAGCTCAGCGGGAGCGTCCCCCGTCGGTGGCGTAATTGTCTGTAGGTAGAGGGGCGAGTTGGTTTTCCAACACCCCCTTTGCTTTTGGCCAGGCGATCAAAGCTTCAACGATCATCCAGATCTCGAGTGCCATCGTCGCGAGCCCAAAGATGGACAGCGTCCAGTTCCCCGACTCGAGGCTCTGAGCGATGTAGCCGTTCTCATCGAAGAGATTCAAGCACATCGCCAGACCCGGGAGGATCAGCATGAAACTCATCGGGACAACCACGAACCAAACCGGCAACCCCCGTCGCCACATCCAGAACGCGATCACCATGAAAGCGAGGCCGCCGAGCAGCTGATTGGTTGCCCCGAAGAGCGGCCAGAGAATC
>JABSSQ010000185.1 GCA_013213905.1 Verrucomicrobiales bacterium
ACGCCGTTGGGCTTGAGGAAGAAGTTAGGAGTGAACTCTCCCGGACTACTCTTCACAAAAGTGTCCAGGTTCAGGGGAGTGATGGTTTTGCCCTCCGCAATGTGGAGGCCGGTAGGCATGAAATTGCCCTCAAAGATGCCGCAATTCATCGCAAACTTCAGCTTCCGGCCGGACTTTTCCAACCGTGCCTTGAGTTCGGTGAACTTGTTAGGTTTTCCGGGGGCTTCGGAGAGGTGTAACTCCACTTTCGTTTTTGCCGGGTCGACGGTGTAGAGCCAATAGGTCGCACCCTCGTGGGTAATTTGGTCCTCACCGAATGACAAAGACAAGGGCAGGACAAGACTTAAGAGGGCTAGATAACGGACCATACCCTGTTAAATACAGCGGAAGAGAGTGGGACCTGTCAATGAATCGACGAAAGGATTAGTCCGCCAGTTCCTTGACTGCTTCGAGATAGCCGGCGAGCGATTCCGTCGGCTGCAGTTGATGCGATTGCTCGAGGTGCTCCACCGCCGCGTTGTATTCGGCCACCGAAACCAGCAGTTTGCCATGAGCGAGGTGAGCGGCGGCTGCGTGCTCCGGAAGGTTTGCTGCCTGTTCGAGAAGCATCTCAGCTTCCTCGCGAAGTCCGGCATCCTGCTTGAAACGGGCCAGCATGATGATCGCGTGACCGTCGAGCGGTTCCTGGCTGAGCCAGTCAGCTACAAGCTTGGCTCCGGCCTCCGGATTACCGTTCTCCAGTTCGATTAAAGCGCGGTGTCGAAGAAGTTGGGAGAGTGTTTCGGATTCAACTTCATCGGAACTGATGACAGCCTGCATTGGTTCTGAATTCGCGATGGCATTTGAGAAGGTAGTTGCCTGCTCCCACTGGCCGATATTGGTGAGAAACTCGAGGGCTTCAACCACACGGGGAAGTTCAGGTGGCGTATCTTGAGCGAGGGCGGCGAGGTAGCGTTCGAGGGCCTCGTCAGGAAGATCGTTCTGCAGGTAAAGATGTCCCAGCGAAAGTGTGCCGTCTGCGGGCAGCGCCTTAGCGCGGTGGGCCAACTCCAGGTTGCCGATCGCATCGAGGTTCTTGTTAAGAGAGATAAAGGCATCGGCCTCTACGAGCCAGAGGCTGAGCTGGCTGGGGTTTTCAGAAATGATGTGATGGTAGATGGAGGCAGCCTCGGTAGGACGGTTGAGCGCCTGGAGTGCCTGAGCCTGGCCGACTTTCCACTGTTGCTGATCGGGTTGGGTGAGGGCGGCGATGCGATAGGCGTCGAGAGCCGGCTGGTAGTCCTCGTTGAGGGAATAGCAATAACCCATCAGGCCAAAGGTGAGCCCGTCGCGGGCACCGAGTTCGATCGCACGGACGAGATGTTCCTGGGCTTCTTCAAACTTCTCGAGACGGACGAGGATAACGGCAAGGTTACGGTGAGCGTCGCGGAAGTTGGGGAACTTCTCGATCGCTTTCTCCAGGTTCCCGAGAGCGACTTTGTCATCGCCCTCCTCGAACTGCAGGGTTGCCAGCGAAAAGATCATCGCCGGACTGTTCTCAAGAATTGAGGATTCGGCGAGGATCTCGATGGCAGCTTTCCGGTCGCCCGCGGACATCTTCTGCGCCGAGTCGTTGAGGTAGCCTTCCTCATCCGTGGTGATGAGGGGTTCGATTCGAGTGTCGATGCCGAAGCTCCCCGTAATGACGCGTCTGAAGTCCTCACTTTTCCAAAGCGGGTCGATCGGAAGCGGCTCCGCAGTATGAGCCGTTTGGCAGGAGAGGACTGCTATCAGGATAGCTGGGAGAATACGAAACATCAGGGGCGAAGGATCAGGGGCCACTTGAAAAGAGCGTTAACAGGCCGTCCGTCCAGTTTTGGAGGCGTGAATCGCGAACCTGCAGCGAATTTCCGGGCCATTTCAGTGAATTCGGGATGAGAGCTGTCGAGGACGCGCCGAATCTTGACGCGTCCCTGGGCGGTGATGAGGACTTCGAGCGTCACCTTGCCCTGCATGACACCACGGGCCCGTTGAGTCGAGGGGTAGCGGACACTGGGGCGGGTGATGAGCCGAGGCTGGGTATCAAGGTCCGAAGCAGCGAAGGTAATGCTCTGGCGAATGTCCTGAGTCTGCTTGGCAAAATTCGCGGTGTTGAGCTGGAGGTCGATTTCCTGGTGGGGGCTGGCTTTGATAGGGGGAGCGACGGAGTCGAACTCGATCTCCAACTTGGGAAGGTCCGGCACTGGTTCCGGTGGCGGAGGTTCCTCAAGCTCGGCCGGAGGAGGAGGCTCGGGGAGGCTGATCTGGTCAGTGGTGTCCATCGTCCTGAGAGAGAGCGTTGGAGCGTAAGATTTGTTTGCCGTGAGTCGGGCGCCGGCGAGGAAAGCAAGCAAGCCGACGGTGAGCAGCGCCGCGAGGCCTACACGAGCGATAAAATTGAAGCGTTGATGTGAGGCGCTAGTCATTGACGGTGGAAACAAAGACTTGCTGGGCTCCGCCCAGTTTGGCCTCGTCCAGAACCTGGACGGTGGATTCAGTTGGGGTGTCCCGATCAGCCTGGATAATGACCGGCATGGTGTCCTGCCGGAGCAACCGGGAAACCGTGGAACGAACCCCGGCAACGCCGATTTCGCGCCCACCATAGAAGACCTGTCCGCCGGGAGTCACCCCGATCAGGATGCTGTTCTTCTCCAGGTCCTGTTGAGTCGCGGCACGCGGTTTGTTGACCTCAACTCCGGTTTCCTCAACAAACACGGTAGTGACGATGAAGAAAATCAACAGGATGAAGACCACGTCGATGAGCGGCGAGATATTGATCTCGCTCGTAGCATCGGAGGTGGGTTCTCCAAAGCGTTGGAATTTTCGTGCCATGTCAGGTTCAGTTGGGCTGTTGCAGGATCTGGGATGAAAGTTGTCTGAATTTCAGGAAAAGAGTGTCGTGTCGGCTTTTGAGGAGAGCGCAGACAATAAACGCTGGAACCCCGATAATCAGGCCGGTCTGAGTGGTAATGAGAGCTTCGGAGATGCCCTGTGAAATGATGTCGATGGGAGCATTGGCAGATGACGTGGCCATGCCGTTGAAAGTTGTGAACATGCCGGACACCGTTCCGAGCAATCCAATCAAAGGGGCGGCACCGATGATGATGAAAGCGAAGGGGAAACGACGTTCCGACTTGGCGAAAAGGCGCTGCTGGGTTTCCTGAAGGCTCCGGCCAAGGTCGCCGGAAGATTCTAGTTCTTCCTGGAGGCGGTTTCGAATTGATTCGGAGCCGGGCTTGTTTCGGAGCAGCTTGATCCATTCGCCGGAAGAAATGAGCGGTGCATCGTGGAGGTGCATGGATTGCCACAGGGATACGAGAGCAAACGCGATTCCAAAGGCGAGAGCCACAAGCGCGTAGAAGACCCATCCGCCGTCCGTGGCGAGGGTCTGCAACTCGTTAAGCAGTGGCTCAAGGAAGGTCATGCCGCTTTCTTTTGAGGGGATTTGTCGAGGCCGTTGAGGAAGGCCAGGCTGGTCATTTCCATGGTCGACTTGATGCCCTGAACTTTGCGCGAGAGAAGGGCATGCAGAATCAGGGAGGGAATCGCAACGATGAGACCGAATTCGGTCGTCACAAGAGCCTCTGAGATACCGGAGGCGAGGGACTTGGCATCACCGGTTCCGAAGATGTTAATGAGACGAAAAGTCTCAATCATTCCGGTGACTGTTCCGAGCAGTCCCAGCAACGGAGCCGTAGCGGAAGCGATAGCAATTACAGGCAGTCCCCGATTGAGCGGAGGCAGCGCTTCGAGAAATTTCTCGTAAAGGGACTCCTCAAGCTCGTCGCGGGAGACGGCCTTGTTTTTCGAAATGATTTCAATCCCCCGGCCGAGAATCTTCGCCGCGGGGTGCTTGATGGCCTGGTTCGCAGCGAGGGCGGCTTCACTGTCCTGCTGATTGAGGGCATCGATGATGTCCTGGACCGAGGAGGGGCGGAACTGGCGGATGCGAAGGAGCTGAAGCCATTTGAAGAGTGCGGCAAGCAGGGCAAAGGCAGCGAGAATGAGAATGGGATAAATCCAGAAGCCGCCTTGCTTGATGTGGTCGAGGAAACCATCGCCGGAATCGGTCAGGGCAACCGCTGTGCCCAACGTGGGGTCAAATGTTGGATTGGACGGTTCTCCGCGGAGGAGGAGTTCGATCTTGTTGGCATCGGCAGTACCCTCGACAAGCCGGGGGCGAAGATCCTCGCTCGCAGCAATGAGCCCGGAGTCGGAGCCGTCGGTAGAGAGAAACCAGCGAAGCGGACCGGCGTCGGCAAACTGCCCTTTTACGAGGATGCCCTCAGAATTGAGCGCCTCTCCGGCCATGACCTGAACAGCTCCTGCCCGGCTGAGTTGATCGATCGAATTTTTGACCAGCTGGAGTCGGGAATCGAGATCAGTTTGACCGAGAAGGTCTTTTTCAGCCTCGACGCGGGCAAGGCTTTGCGAGGCCTCGTAGGTTTTTCGAAAGTCATAAAGCAGCCCCTCGAGATACTGCTTCTCTTCGCGCCAGACCTTGATTTCTTTCTCGGTCTTCTCGAACTCAGCTTCGGCTGCTTCTCGGGTCGTTCGTGCGATTTCAGCCTTTCGCCTCGCCTCGCGAAGGTTTGACGCAACTTCGTTCGTTTCCTTAGCCAGGGCCGGTTTGGTTTTGGCGATCTCTCCGCGCAAGGCAGCTAGTTCCGCCAGGGCACTGCGCAGGTCTTCGTTCACAGACTCGGCAGCGGCGCGGTAGTTGGCCGCCTCATCTTCCTGGGCAATGCCGGAAAAGGAGAACGCACAAAAGGCCAGGATGGTAAAAAGTCTTCGCATCAGGGATTGGCATTGTTCCCATTGGCGATGGGCAGAGAAATAAAGGCAGGAGGTGCCTGGCGGGTCTGGATTTCGATGGCCTGGCGAACAGGAGCGGCCAGGGCCGGCGCGTCGACCCAGGTCCAACCGTCCTGGGACGGCAGCCCGTAACCGGCATATCTGCCTGATTGATCCACAAACCAGGCCTGCGTCATGCCAAGGTAGAGAATTTCGATCTCGCGCTTTTCTCCGTCGATAAGCCGAACTTCGGCATCCAAGGAGATGTTGTTGTTGAATGCCTGATAGGCCTGCATGATGAGCAGGACGTCGCGAGTGCGGTGTTGAAGCGGGCGTCCCGGTTCCGATTCTTCGAGTCGAACTACCGCTTCCTGGACCTTGGCCCGGAGAGGGGTGGGGAAATACGGGAGCAGGGGGCGGAGAGAATTCTCGATCTCGGCGATTTGAACCGTGAGCTTGTTGCGCCAGGCCTTGAGTTCGGCTTCCTCCTCGACGTAGTCCTGGCGTTTTTCGTCGATTTCCTCGACGCGTTCACCGGCGGCGGTGACGAATTCTTCAAGATTTTTGATTTCGATCTTTCGGATGTCGTTCAACTGGGTGAGTGACCCTTGCTGTTCCTGCCAGTCCGAAGCCTCCCGGCTGATGAGTTGACGAGTCTGAACCCATTCCTTGAGGGCCGTCTGTGTGGCCGAAGCTTCAGGGAGGGCAGAGTCCTGCGCCTGCGCCGAAAATAAGAGGGACAGACCTGCCGCGGAAACCGCGGCGAACGGAAAACGGATTCTATTAATGGGTGATTGCCAAAGCATGATCAATTGAAACGTGGCCGCGGCGAAAGGGAGCAGAGAAGGGTTACACCTGTTCCATTCAGCCGGGGCGATGCGTTTGCACGATGCGAGAAACTCGATCTTCAGCACTTAATGATATCGTGTCTCAATAGCAAATGATTTGTTGGCGCAATATTCAAGAATTCGCGTCTTTGGCGGCGGGCTATTTAGCTCCGGGCCTTCATGCCCGGAACGGAGAGAATGATCCCATTCGGGGAACTGGTGGACAGGGCTGAATCACCCATGGTGGAAGGCTGTGGAGTCAGGAGTCGGATTTCAGGCGAACCTGATCGGGATTGGGCGAGAATCTGACGTGGGAGCTGTATCCGATCCCCAGCAGTCGTACCGGCAGGAGAACTTCGAGGACGTCTTCTGGCTGTTCGTGTTCAGGTTTTGTTTCAGGGTGAGGGTAGTAGATCAGGCCGGCTTGATCCTCGACCCTGCAATCCATGAATGAAAAATCCTCTGGCGGAACATCCGGATGCCACTGCACCTGCCGAAATGTCAGCCGCGGATTGATGATCTCGTAGGTAGCGGGAAGGAGCGAGAGATTCATCGTAGCAAGGTGCCAGCCGGTGAGATCAAGTCCCGCCTCTTTGAAGAAGGGCTTCTGCAATCTCAGGGTTCCTTCAGGAAACCTTTTGTCCTCGCCATTGCCCGAAGCGACCTGGTGACCGCGAACGACCGTGGATTGGCAGGATGGCCAATCGGGGATGTCTGATTCTAAGTGCATGCTTGCTACTCGAGATCGACACGTCGAATCGCCTTTCGAAGAAACTCTGCTCGATCCTGGTGCTTCTTTTTGAGATCTGGATCCCGGGTGGCCTTGAGCTGGCTCTCGACTCCCTGGAGTTCCAGTCCGAGCCATCCACGGATCATGACATAGTGACTCGTTTTGGTTCCGTGCCGGGCAATTATCTGGAGAGACTCGGGATTCCCGGGACGGGCGAGCGCCTCCTGGATTTCGAGGACCATCCTGCCAATTTGGCGTTCCTCTGCGGCATCGTCAGCTTGAAGGGGAGAAGGGAGCGCTGCGAGGGTAAGGATGCAGATGGTCGCCAGGATTCTCATGCTGGCAGTCTGCCAAAGAATTTCCCGCAAGGCGATCGCGGGTTTCTATTCGGGGAGGGGTGCCAGTTGCTTCTTCCACATAGCAGCTTCCTCAGCCGGCATGCCCGGAAACATCACTCGCATGGTATAGTTGCCGTGGATCTTTTCGCCGATAATATACATCCAGTCGGAGATCTCGTCTTTGGCTATAGTCAGTTCATCTCCGTATTTCACGTTGGTGACGAGTCCGGGGTCGTTTCCGACAAAGCCGGAGAATTCGCCGTCGGCGTAGCTGAGATCGACGATCCAGAAGTATTCCGTATTCTCGTCGTCGCTGATAGCCGCTTTCACCGAATAGTTTTCTCCCTCGCCCTTCTCGAAAGCAGTGATGAAATGCTCAACGTGCTGACGGGCATTTTCCATCGCCGCATCCATTTCGGCTTCGTCGTAGCCTCCGGTAAAAAGAAAGCGTTTCCGGGGTCGAGTCGGAGCATGAGGAGAAGAGGAGCGCAGTGGAAAGCGCAATAAAGACAGGTGAAAAGAAGCGATTCATCAGAATGTCATGTGAGGATTGACCCTCAACCTATCGGCAAGGCGGCACCCCTGACAAGTCGGGAAATATGGAGATGGCGCCCCGAAACTGTTTGGAGGGAAAGGTGTTCACCACTCTATATGAATTCTATACATCGGTTTTGGTCTGTGGCGGGAGCTGCCTTGCTGACTGCTGGAACAGCATTTGGCGAGGAGGAAGTCGGGAAGGAACCTGACCGCGCGGATCGCCTGACTGGTATCTTGAAGCGTTTTCCCGCCAGCGATGCGAACCATGATGGCACCCTGACTCCTGAAGAAGCCCAGGCATTTTTCAAGAAACGAAGGGAGGCCCAGTCTAGCGATCGACCTGAGCGTCCAGAGAGGCCGAAAGGGAACCGGCCTCCGAAACCGGAACCAACTGCAGCCGATGTTTCTTACGGCGATCATGAAAAGCAGGCCTTTGATATCTGGGCGGTGCCTGGAGCGACTGAGCCGACACCGCTGGTGATCTTCATTCACGGCGGCGGGTTTCGGACAGGCGACAAGTCGGCCTTTCCTCCATCCGTTATCGAGACTTATCACGACGCAGGCGTGGCGTTTGCGGCGATGAACTATCGTCTTTCTGATGTGGGGCCATATCCGATCATGATGGAAGATGCAGCGCGAGGGCTCCAAACGATTCGCCACCGGGCATTGGAGTGGAACATCGATCCTGAGAAGATTGCCTGTTGCGGTGGATCAGCGGGAGCGGGAATTTCGCTTTGGCTCGGCTTCCACGAGGACCTGGCTGATCCAGAAAGCGGCGATCCGATTGCCCGCCAGTCGACCCGCATTGTTGCCGCCGGAACAATGAACGGGCAGTCGACCTACGACATTCGGGATTTTCGGGAGTGGTTTGGCGCGCCCGGGCTGGAGCCGGATCGAGCTCTTCCTCTTTTCTATGCGATAGAATCGCCGGAAGACTGTAAGCGTCAAATCTAGCCCCAATTGAAATCGAGGTCATAAGCGTCATAGCGTATCGGCTATGACATCTACGACCGAGCCGGAGGGAACCGGCGAAATTCTCAAGACCGACAAGTTGGGCCGTGTCCAGGTCCCGGCCGAG
>JABSSQ010000186.1 GCA_013213905.1 Verrucomicrobiales bacterium
CCCGTCACGAAATCGCACTCCCCGAGCTGGTCCGACGGTAGTTTTCCGAGCCACTGGGCGGCGTCGGTGTGAAACCTGACACCGTATTCACCGCAGTGCTCGGCCAACTCCAGCCAGGGTTGCAGGACCCCGGTCTCATTGTTCGCCGCCATCACCGAAACCGCCGAGATTTCTTCAGCCTCTATCCACGACTGGAGTCTCTCGAGATCAACAATCCCGGTAACCGGGTCGACCGGAATCTCCCGGACTTTGCCGGACTCCACATACGGGGCGGCAACTGCCTCCACACAGGGATGTTCGATCGCAGAAACTGCCACGGGCTTTTCGGACTGCTCAATCAGAAAACGGATCGCGGCATTATTCGCCTCGGTCGCTCCAGAGGTGAAAACAATCCGCTCAGGCACATCAATGCCAAGCTCATCAGCGAGATCTTCGCGACACTCATCCAGCCGCATCCGCGCGGCACCTGCCTCGCGGTAAAGACTGGAGGGATTTTGCCAGGCCGCAGAGTTCGCCTCTTCCCAGGCACGCTGCGCCTCGTCGCTCATCGGAGTGGTCGCATTGTAATCAAAGTATTTCGAGAGATCAGGCATGGTCTACAGGTCACAAGATGGGGCTGGCCAGACGCGACACCCTGACCGCGAGGCGAAACCACCAGGGCCGGTCTGTGTAGTCAGTGGAATCAATCTCGCGACTGCGGGCAAAGTCAACTTCAAGCATCGAGGCGACATTGGCGGCAAAACCTTGGCACAAAACGACCACCCCGACTTCGAAATTCAGTCGCATCGACCGGTTGTCCAGGTTGGCGGTTCCCACCGTGGCAAATTCATCGTCTACCAGGATGACTTTTTGATGCTGAAACCCGGGTTCATAGCGAAACAGCCGCACGCCCGCCGCCTCCATATCCACGAGGTAGGAGAAAGTCGCCAACCACGGGATGTATTTGTCCGGCTTGTCCGGAATCAGGATCCTGACATCCACGCCACGCAGGGCAGCCATCATCAGCGAAGCACGGACCGATTCATCCGTCACGAAATAGGGAGAAGCAATCCACAGTCTTTTCCGCGCCCGCGAAATCGCATTGAGGAAAAACATGGTTCCCCCTTCGATCCGTTCAGTCGGACCGGTTGGCAGCGTCAACACAGTGGATTCTCCCGCACCGCATCCCGACCCATCGCCCTCAGTGACCCGGGTCCAGTTCAATTCCGGCATTTCGCGAGTCGCCCAGTAGTAATCAGCCAGGAACACCATCTGCAGGCTGAGCACGGAGGGACCAACGAGTCGGACATGAGTGTCTCTCCAGTGCCCGAACTTTTCACTGATCCCGAGATATTCGTCACCAATATTGTGTCCTCCGACGAAACCAACCTCACCGTCGACGACAACGATCTTTCGATGATTTCGAAAGTTAATCTGGAAGCGGTTTGCCCGCCCCTGCGTGGCATTGAACCGGCAGATATTGACCCCCGACTCCCGGAGTGAATCCCGGTAACGGCGCGGCAACTTGTGGCTTCCGATTTCGTCGTAGAGGAAGTAAACGCGGACTCCTTCTTTCGCTTTCTTCTCGAGCAATTCCCGCTGACGGTTACCGAGGTCGTCATCCTTGACGATAAAGAACTGCACCAGCACGTAGTCCTTCGCCTGTTCAACCGCCTCAAAGATAGATTCAAAGGTCTGCTCTCCATCGATGAGAAGGCAGACTTCGTTGCCGCCGGTAAAGCGACGCTCACTGAGTTGGAGGAGTAACCCTCCGTAGTAATCCTGACGTTCCGTCAGTTCAGTGATGTGGGGTTGAAGGGATTTCTCGAGGTCGTCGAAAACCTGCTCATTTTCCTCCTGGGCTTCCCGAAACCGCTCCACGTAACCACGGAAATGCTGCCGCCCGAGAATCCAGTATATCGGCACCGCAACGAAAGGCACCGCCAGCATCGCCATGAGCCAGCCCCACGCCCCCGGGGCAGAACGCGCCTTGATAATGATGTGGAGGATCGAGAGCGCAGCCAGCACCTCGACCACCAGAATGATCACCGTGCCCAGCGCATACTTGTCTCCGATCAGGTCAGGCATTCGAAGCGGTCAGCGAAGAAATTTTCTCGAGAAGGCTGTCGAACGGAAAAATCGGTTTTTCCTGGAAAGC
>JABSSQ010000187.1 GCA_013213905.1 Verrucomicrobiales bacterium
AAGAGATAGCCGGGAACATTTTGTCATCAGCAACTTTGGTATGCCGACAATCACACTTCCCATCACTCTCACCGAAAACCTCTGAACCCAGAACGAGAGAGAAGGCTAAACGTTTCGGAGAAAAATCAAACTCACACTCAACTCGGCTTGAAGGGTGTCGCGTCGGGATTCACCGTATTTGCCGGTGTGCTGAGGTTCAGGTTGGGGGACGACCCAAAAGCCCCTGGAGGCGATGTGAGAACCGGCGCGTTGAACGAATAGGAAGTTCCATCGAAACTGAAACTTGCCGTCCTCACGACGATACCGTTCGGGTAAGTAAATTGAAGATAATAATCACCCGCCCCGACACCTTGAATGGTGTACGAACCATCTTCGCCGGTAGTAGCCGAACCGACAGCGTTACCTTCAGAGTCAACCAGCACGACTTCAGTCCCTGGGGTGACTGACTCCCCATCACTCACTTGTCCATCTCCGTTCGAATCGTCAAAAACGACACCCGTTATCTCCCCCTGCCCCATCGCAGAGGCTCCGAGGATGGAAAAAAATACAGTGATAATCAGTGTTTTGAGAAGCTTCATGTTGGTTCCGTTTGCTGGTTTTAGTTTGGAACAATTTGGTTCCGCAGAATGGTCCGTCTCGTAAAAAATATCGAAGATCGGTGTTGGGATCAATACAGGAAACCGAACCTGATGCCCGTAATGTGCTGATCGAAGTCGATAAAGTTCAAAGATGAATCGGTCTCGTTGTAGTTGTAGAATACACTAACACTGCCCTGAACGTCCTGAGTTAGGGCGACCGGGTGGGACAATCCCACACCGAAGCGGACAAAGTCGTCCTCGCGCACGTTGGCAGCAGGACCAGCCACGGGGGCCGAAGCGAAATAATTTGAATTATCAAATCCTGCGCTCGCATTGAGCACAAACAAACCCGGCAAATCATGGGTCAAAAGCGCCGTGAAACCAAGATTCTCGTAGTCCTGACCAACTCCCGAGTAGGAAGGCCGAACTGACCGCGACGCGAAGAAATCGAACTTTGTCTTGTCGCTCATAGCCCAAACAACCCCGGCGTCGAAAACAAAATTATCGGCGTCCTGACCACCGGCAACCCCCCGATTCTCCCAGCCGACCGAGCCGTAAGCCGTTGTCTTCCCCGAAGCCTGATAACGCCACCTCAGGGTTGTGGTATAGAACTCTTGGTCAGCGTTGTTTTGATAGTTATCTGTTCCGAAGCGAAATCCAACACCAAGACTGGTCTTTGGCGCGAAGTTGGGCCTGTGATACCAAGCCACATCACCGAAGTAGCTGTGTTGGTCGTTCAAAAACGTATTACTGTCGAAAGCCCTGAGGAGGTAGCCGGCACCAAACTCCAAACTCCCATTCGCCAAATCGCGCTCCAGCCCGGCATTTAGAGTCAAATCGTTACTCTGAGCAGTCCTCGTTTCTCGCTGGACATTATTAAAATCCATCGAGTTTCCGTTGTTTCGGTAGTAATCCGCCGTGAAACGGAATCGAGTTTTCCCCCCGTTGACTTGAAAGTAACCATCAACTCGGTGCTCCAGCGGATCCCGACCTGCGGCTGCCGCGGAACTCTCCCACCAGTAGGCACCGCCGTCGTAACCTAAACCATAATCAATTCCACGCCCTCCCTGATTGGCAGATTCCAGTTCAAAGCCGAAATCGAAGACTCCCACCCAGGCCCCAGTTCCGTTCAAAAGCTGGGTGGTGTTGGAGTTGTAGACCGCAGAAGCGCCTCCGTAAAGATCGATGTTATATGGAGACGCATCGAACACAACAGCATCCCCCGAATCGTAAACTTCTTTGCCGGTAAAATAATCACCCGAAACAAGCGCGTTCGGAACAACTGAAAAGAGCCCCAAAGCGGCCCATAAGTAAAGTGTCTTCGTGTTCATGCGTTAGTCATCAAACCTTTGCAGCTGATAAGGTTGCTTCGAAACGGTCATCAAATCAAGATAAATTCTCACTTATAATTTTGAGAAGTCAGTCGAACGATTGATCAAGTTTGCGGCGACAGCTCCAGCGTTATCATTGAGGCGCTGTTCTGCGTGTTCCAAACCCTCAGCCGCGTCCCATGGACCCAACCCTAGGTCGTCAGGAAAATGCCCCCAGCGCGCTTTTCCGTTCAGCAACGCCGGCAAAAAGCACCGAACGACTCGACGCCATTGGCTGCGGCTACTTTTCGTTGCAGAGCAACGAAGCTGCCAAACCTCGACATCACTGACAGGCAGGATGACGAGGCACCCCTCGGGCCCGCAGGTCAGGTTCCCAGACTCATCGAACTCAGCCGGACGGATCCCGAGCTTTCCAAGGCAGAGGCGCAGCTCATTCCAGTAATCGCATTCGCCGTCGATTCGATCAATGTCGTGCTCAAGCACTTGGGCCATAGAATAGGCATAGCGGACATCCTTTCTCGAAGAAACAATCTCCCCGAATGTTTTTCTCGCTTCCCTCAAATTATGCGGCAACCCGAGAAAGCGGAGCGCTGACAGAATTGAAACGACGACAATCATACCCGCTATCGGCAAGCTGTTCCCCTTGGTGACAAAAACACTGAGGCCGAGGAGGCACAATCCGGCGAATATTCCGTAGAGAACCATCAAAATATTTCGCTTCGAAAAACCCAGGGTGAGCAGGCGATGATGCAGATGCCTTGCATCCGGCGCCATGACCGGAAGCCCCGAGAGGCCCCGCCGCAAAACAGCCAGAGAAGTATCAAGAATCGGAAAGCCCAGCGCGATAATAACGACCAGCAGAGGCCCGAAAATGGAGGCCTTGTGAGATGTCAAAAGTGAAGCGCCCGCGATAAAAAAACCGAGAAGATAAGCTCCGCCGTCACCCATGTAAATACGAGCGGGTGGAAGGTTGAAGACAAGAAATGCGGCTATGCCGCCGGCAACACCGACACTCATTGTCGCGAGGGCCGCATTACCGGTCATCATGCCAATTGCCGCCAGGGTAATGGCGAGGAAGAGGCTGACTCCCCCAGCGAGCCCGTCCATCCCATCAATCAAATTAATCAAGTTGGGAACTGACACAAACCACAGCACCGTGAGAACAAGGCCGAATCCCCCCAACTCCAGCGAACCGGAATCAACAGGATTCGAGATGATGTCTATACGCATCCCGCTGCCGTAAGCAGCCACTGCGACCACGATCTGAGCGAAGAATTTCAGCTGCGCCGGCAGGTGGAATAAGTCGTCGAGAATGCCGAGAAGAAATATCGCCGAGCCCAGGATCAGGAAAGCGTATGAAACCAGCGACTCGGATTGGTCCCCCGGAGACAGCACTGCGAAGAAGAACGAAACCACAAAAGCCGCATAGATAGGCAAACCGCCCACTCTCAGGACCGGGATGTCCTGGTATTTTCGAATTCCATCACCCGCGTCGACTCCTCTCTCAAATTTCCAAAACCGACGCAAAACGACTATGCCGCAAAAAGCAACGGCGAAAGCAAAAGCAATCACTGCTGCATAGTGGACAGTAAGCCCCAGATCCCAAGGGGTGTCGTTCGAAACCATAAATCACAGGAGAAAGGAGGAGGGGGAACTAACTTAAAGTCGATTAGCCATTTAAAAGACAATCCAATATATCGGCATAAGCAACTGATGGGAAGCACATATTGCGCGGCCAGAGGGATCGCGAATCAACCCGTAGTTGCCCGTAATTTTGTGCCGACTTACTCCAAGGTCAGCACAAATCAGAGAAACGACGCCCTACTTTTGCCGCTGGATTACCCCGGTAAATTGAATTGGCCTCAAGGTTACCAGAAGCGACTGAACCAACCGCTAGGATTGCAGAATCAGCGACCTCGACACCGGGGCAAACCGTAGCATTGGCGGCAATCCAGGCGCCGTCTTTCACTTCAATAGCTCCCAGCCGCAAGGCAAACCCCGGATCCTTGTAGTCGTGATTACCGGTGCAGAGGTAGGCACCTTGAGAGATCACAACACTCTCGCCAAGAGTGACCGGCGCCAGATTGTCGATCCAAGAATGCTCCCCAATCCAGGAATCAGATCCTATTTCCAAGAACCAGGGATACTTGATTTTCACACGTGGTTTGAAGACCACACCGTCGCCAATTTTTGCGCCAAACACTCTCAAAATCGAGGATTGAAGCGCTCCCGGCCACGGGATGGAGGTCTCGAAAAAAACGCGGCTGATGCCCATCCAGAGCGCGCGCTTTACTAACGGACCCGGCTCGTAATCAGTGGCGGTATAATTCTTCAAGCTGACGCGACTCATTTTCCCCAGGATAGCTCTCGCTTTAAAAGTCTACCCCAACTCTGGTGAACCGCAAAAGTTCCCTCGATCCAGGCTCTTCCTCAAAGATTGGGGACATGAAGCAAATTCGTTAGAACCGCCCCATGTCCCCGGATCAACATATAGGACTGAAGGGATACCGTGTAATCCGGTATCAGAGCAAGCCAAAGTTGCGCATCAAGGCCGAGCC